>NZ_JALKVM010000385.1:0-6062 GCF_057440575.1 Johannesbaptistia floridana | reverse complement strand
GGGGGGAAAAGTTAGTGATAAATGTTGTTAACACCACTGCGGTCACTGCTATATTATGAAAAGCCCCCCGAGTTTGCGGGGGGTTGGGGGGAAAAGTTTATCTAAATATTGTTAACACTACAACGCTCATTGCTATAATACTGGCTTCTTACTCATTACTTATTACTCGTTACTCATTACTCATCTTTTGGTGCGTTACGGGCTTCGCCCTAACACATCCTACAACTACAACTACTAATATAATGTTGGGTTTCGTGCCTCAACCCAACCTACAGGCTACCTACAGGCTACCTTCTTACTCATTACTCATTACTCATTACTCATTACTCATCTATGGGTGCGTTACGGCAATCCGTTATCTGGCATTGTGATTTTCCACAGAAATCTTCGGCCTAACGCACCCTACTACAAGTACTTCTATGCGCACAGTACAACTCTGAATTTCTTGTCGAAGTATTTTAGTACGTATGTTCTAATTGAGTGGCGATCGCACTTTAATAACTGTTTTTTACTATTTTATCTTAATATTTTCTTGGGAAAGAACAAAACTCCAACCAAAGAGCGATTATTAATTCTTGCCTAAAAAATGGTATGCTCTCTTAATTCATTACACTGTATTCTAAAACATCATAATTGCCACCACGAAGCACAGATTCTATTTGTTTACCACGAAGACGTTTGTCCAAAACAATTTCCAGAAATCCTTGGATTGCTCCCATAGTGTAATCACAGTTTCTCGAAGACCCTTGAGATTCTCCTGCTGAACATACGGTTTCTCTCGTGTAAACTTGATAAGCTCCGTCTTGTTCGATTATCTTATCAACAATACACAAACGAGTTCCTTGTTTACCTAATGATTCGTTAGCCATTGTGGTTAATTTTTCCAAAGAATAATTACTAGAATGCTCTAAATTAAGTTCTTGAGCTAAAGATTTGCCCCTCTTTCTGCCTGCGGCGATAAGCGCTATCATGGTGGCTTTTTCCCCGAGTGCTTCTTCAATACCAGTAATAACTGCTTTCATGCAAACAATACTGGTAAAATCCCCTAATTCGGAACGTATTGGTGTTTTTATTGGTGTTTGTGTCATAACTTCCAATAGCTCTCCTTAGACTTATAATTAATATTTTCTCCATAATGATATGATATATTGTTTTATTTTGATCTAGTAGGGTGCGTTAACAAAGTGTAACGCACCACAAGAGCATCAAATCACATTGTTTAACTATAAACTTAAGGAAAGTTTTGGCAACAGAACCGTGTTTTTAGCGCACCGCTTGCGCGGATATCGCACTCTTATCGCCTTATCTTCTAAGATGATGCACATTTCAGTTTATCTGTCAATGCGTAACTCCTAAGGGAGATCGCTCATTCTAAGTACGGAAGAGCTATTTTAAATAGAAATTTTAGCAGCAATAGGCATACACCAACCTGTACCAAAAGCGCGGTCAGTAACTTTTAAGCCTGGTGGTGCCTGTTTGCGCTTAAATTCAGCTTTAGCAATGAGTTTGAGGACTTTTTTAGTAGTTTCTAAATCATGTCCACTGGCTACTATTTCTTCAAGGGAGTGATGTTGACAGATAGCTTTATCTAAAATATCGTCAAGAATATCATAGGATGGCAGGGAATCTTGATCCACTTGATTGGGTTTTAATTCTGCTGAAGGGGGTTTAATCAGGATATTTTCTGGGATTACTTGTTGATGGCGATTTAACCACCGACACAGGGAGTAGACGAGAGTTTTGGGTAAATCGGCAATAACTGCTAAACCCCCATTCATATCGCCGTAGAGAGTACAATAACCCACGGCTAGTTCTGATTTATTGCCTGTAGAGAGTAAAAGATAGTTAAACTTATTGGCGATCGCCATTAATAAATTACCGCGAATCCGTGATTGTAAATTCTCTTCAGTCACGCCAAATTCTGTTCCCTCAAACAGAGGCGCGAGGAGATGATCGTAATTTTCCATCACTGCGGCTATGGGTAATTTTTGACTACGTATACCTAAATTATTAATTAACTGTTGTGCATCAGCTACAGAACTTGGGGAACTATAAGGAGAGGGCATCATGACTCCTAAAACATTTTCTGGTTGTAAAGCAGAAGCGGCAATTGCTGCTACCAATGCCGAATCAATGCCACCACTTAAGCCTAAGACTACCTGAGTAAAGCCACATTTCCTGGTATAGTCTTGAACTCCTAAGACTAATGCTGCCCAAATTTCTGCTAATTCGTCACTGTCTAAATTATCAATTTTACCTGGTATCAAATCTCCCTGGGATTCATCGAACTCAACTATCAATAAATCCTCTTGAAAACCAACAGCGCGACTAACTACGTTGCCATAACTATCAATAGCCACACTTCTCCCGTCAAAAATTAGGTCATCATTGCCACCTACTTGATTCACATAAATCATGGGTATGTTGTAGCGAATGGCTGCATGAGTCAGCATTTTTTCTCTTATTTTCTGTTTACCCACACTATAGGGTGAAGCTGAGAGATTGATAATTAAATCTACTCCTAAACTGACTAATTCAGCTATGGGATTTATTTGATAACTACGTTTTCCCCAAAATTGCTCATCATTCCATAAATCTTCACATACAGTTACACCGATGCGAATTCGTTTTCTTTGTTTCCCTTCGATAGATAAAAAACTGCTAGACTTACCAGGTGCGAAGTAGCGATGTTCATTGAATACATCATAAGTAGGTAGTAAACGCTTATTAAATATTTGTTCTATTTGTTGATTAGTTATATAAGCAATACTATTATAAAGATTTTTTTCTCCCACTAAATTAGCTTTAGGGTTAAACTTAGGAAGACCTACTAAACTAGGACAACTCAACTGCTTACTCAGTTTATTTAGTGTCTCAGACATTGAATTAATATAACTAGGATTGAGTAGCAAATCTTTAGGGGGATAACCACACAGAGATAATTCTGGAGTTAGGAGTAAATCAGCGCCTAGGCTGTTAGCTGTTTGGGAAACTTCGAGTATCTTACCCGAATTACCCTGTAAGTCTCCGATAGTAGGATTGAGTTGAGCGATCGCTATTTTCATTTTTTTATTACTTAAACAAATACCAATGGTTTATCCTTAAGAGGTGCAAAGGCTTCTGCATCGAAGCGATATAAAGTCGCTGGACGTCCGGCGCCTCGTGATTCTTTCACCCCTGTGTCAAACAGAATACCTAATTTCAGTAACCGACTACGAAAGTTAGAATAATCAGCAAAATTTTCTCCCAACACAGTACTATAAAATTGATACAAGTCATTGAGAGTAAACACTTCTGGTAGCACTTCAAAAGCGATAGGACTATACTCTAACTTATTGCGCAGACGTTGATAACCGTAGCCAAGAATCTGATTATGATCAAAAGCTAATTGAGGAACTGCCTTTACTTGATACCAAGTAGTTTCTTGATGAGTGGGATAGAGTAACTTTGCTTCTTCAAATCTAACTAAAGCAAAATAACTAACGGAGAGATAACGACAACCAAAACTCTCGGGAGATTCTCGGGGGTCTCGATTTGGTCCTCCGAAGGTATATAATTGTTCTAAGTATAGATTCTTAACAACTATCTTCTCAGCGAGGGTACGACGGGCTGCGGCTTCCAGAGATTCACCCTGACGGACTAAAGTACCGGGTAAACTCCAATTTCCTTGAAAATGTGGTTCTTTTCTCTTAATTAAAAGTACTAGAAGACGATTTGCCGACGTATCTATGGAGAAAATCACATTATCGACTCCGACTTTGAAATCCGCTAATAGTTGAGAGTTAGAATTTAGCAACTGTTGACTTACCACTTCTTTGAAAAATTGGTTTTATTGATATAGATTTTTTGCCTTAATATATTGAGCAACTGATTGAGTTAGTAGATTTTCATCGCCATTTTGACGATAGCTTGTTGAGGAAACTGCTGGCACTTGAAATTCAGCTATTGAGTAGTTGCTGTTTAATTCGTCGAGACTATGTAACTCTGAATTAGATAAAGGATAGCCTGCACGAGGCACAATTAAGATTTTGGCTTTTTTTACTAATTCTTCAATTTTATACCAGCTTTTCATCTGTTTAACTAAATCAGCGCCGATAACTATAGTATACTCTGCTGCTTCTCCCCAAATTTTTTGAGCGCGTTTGAGACTAATCAGACTACGATGATCACTAAACTCTTCTCTTAGGGTGATTTGGGTGTGTGGCAAAGTAATATCTTTAAGCAGTAATTCTAACATCTTTAAACGTTCTCCTAAAGGGGTGCGATGTTCCTTGAATGGGTTATTAGAGGCCCACACAGCTACTTGATCATAGTTTTGGGCTAACCAGAGTAAAATCGCTTGATGTCCCTCAGTGGGTGGATCTGCACTGGTACCAAACAAAGCAATTCTGAGAATTTTTGGGGGAGTTAGATTCATAAATTACTATAGTTAATTAATTTGGGTTAAATTACTAGATATTTTGACCTTTATTGGTTCAGGATGCTCTAGTTTGCGGCAACTTGGCGGTAAACTAGCTAAAGTTTCTCGACAGCGTTGTTTAATGGTATCAATGGTTTCTGGTGCATTTATTGCCTGTCCATTTTGCATAACTAGTTCTAATACTGGTTTTTCTGTGTCTTGGGCTGATTCTGTAGCTAATCCCAAACGGTCTTCACTAATTTTACCCTGATTATAGCTACGGAAGATTTGTTTCCTTCCAGGATAGGTGGCTTTCCCTTCAGATTCTTTGTAGGTGGGTTTACCTTCGATTTCTACGAGTTTGTATACCCCATTAACTGGTTTACCCGTTACTAGTTTGGTGCCAATGCCATAACCATCGAGAATAGCGCCTTGGGATTTTAAATCGGCAATCTCCCATTCATCCATATCTCCACTGGCAAATATTTTCACTTTTGGTAGTAATTGGTGGACTTTTTGAGAAAGTGTGACTAAATCTCCTGAGTCTATTCTTACTCCTGTGAGGTTAATTTTCCCTTCCCTAGACATTTTGGCTAAATTTTCTGCCGCCGCTACTGTGTCATAGGTATCTATGAGTATAGTTGCCTCGGGAAAATAACTATTAAAAGCACTAAAAGCTTCTGTTTCTGTTCCGGCGATCGCTTTTATGGCCATTACTAGGGAGTGTGCCATAGTTCCCGTTGGTTGTATTCCTAGTTTAACCGCCGCTAATACATTGGAGGTGGAGTCAAATCCTGCCGCTATTGCTGCCCTTGCTGCCCAGAGAGAAGCTTGAGGACTAAATGCCCGTCTCGTGCCAAATTCTAAGATTTTTGCCTCTTCTCCTGCTGCCTCTCGCATTCTCAAGGCTTTAGTAGCGATTAAAGTTTGATAATTAATCGTATTGAGTAAATAGGTTTCTACTAATTGAGCCTGCCACAAAGGGGCTTCTACCCTTAATATCGGTTCATAGCCAAAAATAGCTGTCCCCTCTGGCGCTGCCCACACATCTCCGCTAAACTCAAAGGATGAAAGTAAATCCCAAAACTCTAGGGGTGCCTGTTTAAAAATACCTGTTGCTGCTAACTCGGTAATTTGTTCGTTACTAAAATGCAACTTTTCTAGGTATTCTAAGGCTTGAGCTAAACCCATTGCAATTATATAACCGAAATCATCGGGTAAACGACGCACAAATAGTTCAAAACTAGCACGCCTGTTAGCAATTTTTGTCCCGGTGTAGCAAGCAATCATTGTTAACTGATATAAATCTGTTAACATACTGTCTTCACCGGGATTTATCGTTAATTCCTGCTTGGTTTTCATCTTACAGTCGATTCGGTTTTTTTTATTATAGTAGATTCTACCATAATTTAAGCACTATCGGGATTGAGGGGAATCATCTTCCAGGTAACAAAAGTGCCCACTGGACTCCAGAGTAAATAGGGAAGTAGTAAACATCCTGCCCCGAAGTTCATGGGGAAAATAATAATTGCTAAAATTAAACCTAGAATAAAGCCGACTCCACCGATAATAGTACCGACAGTAAGACTACGCATAAAACACATTACAGGGGCTAAATACAGTTGAAAAATATTTACTCATTACTGCTAAAACTTGCTCATTT
>NZ_JALKVM010000384.1:0-46703 GCF_057440575.1 Johannesbaptistia floridana | reverse complement strand
AGCCTTGCGCCCCTACTACATACTACACAAGTTACTTTTCACGAGAGCGATCGCCATCTTTAAATAAGATCTTTTTCTTTTTGTCTTTCGAGCGATCGCCATCTTTAAATCATATCTTTTTCTTTTTGTCTTTTGTGCGATCGCCGCTTTAATAATCATTATATTTTCATCAATTTTCTGGGCTTACTCTGTGGTACATACGTCTTATTGCTTTATTCAACTTGGGTAGGGGCGCAAGCCTTGCGCCCCTACTACATACTACACAAGTTACTTTTCACGAGAGCGATCGCCTACATAACTAATATATTTTATTTATTTTCATATAACATCTTTATTACCACATAAACTATGGTGCGTTACACTGCGTTAACGCACCCTACTTTTCTTTGGAGCGATCGCCTATAAGAATGCTTAATATAATTTATTCTATAGTATCTTCAGTTTCAGAAGGTATCGTTTGTTCTGACTCGGAAGGAGGGGGGGATTGCGGTTCTTCCAACTCCAAGATAGGCTGGGATTGTGGTTCTACTACCTCTGGGGGTTCGATAAAAAAGAAGGCGATACTACTCAAAGCTACACTTCCTATGCCTAATATTGGTGCTATGATTCTCTCTGAGAGAGATTTATCTGAGTGACGATAACGGCTAGAAACTGGTTTTAGAGGTAAATCAAACTCTGGTAATACACTTTTATCGAGGAAAAATTGATCTAGAGTTTCTGCCAAATCAAATAACTGTATAGTTGTCAAATCAACTGTTTCTACAGGAGCGTCAACTCCGGTGGTGGATTGCCAAGTCAAGCGATGTAAATTACCATAAGGTTCTAAAGTTATCTGGTCAGAATCCAAATTAATTTCTTGAGGATGAACTAAACCACTTAAAAACTCTTGAGTATAAGCATTGACAACCAAAGCAAGATTTTCTAAAAAAGTTTTGCCACCTCTGAAGCTTTTTTTCAAACTAGTCAACTCACATTCAGCATTGAGGAGAATAGAAATAACTTCAGCGTTAGAATCATCATTACTCAAACCTTCTAAAGTCAAAGTACAATTAGACGCATGATACTGACGACGAATATTCATTATTGATTTATCTCTCCATCAAATAAAATTACCCACAGTCTCTCACTTCCTCTACTTCCGGTACAAAATAGTAGCTTGGTGAGTAGAGATAAAGCTATTTCATTCAAATCTGTTTCAGAAGTTAAATAATTGTTGACTTTAACACGGCGATGATTCATACGTCTTTTAAAGTAATTTTTGAACTTTTCTAAATATTCAGAAAGTTGAAAATGAGTATCAACGGGTAAATTTTTATCTTGCATAAATTGAGCATCAATCAGACGCTGACGAATTTCCACTTGCAAAGATTGAGCGAAATGATGAATAATCACAACTAGGGCTTTAGCTTCTAATTGAGTTAGTTGATTACGTCGATAAGAGCGGCGTAAAGGATTAGTACAGCGGAGACGCCAAAGAAAAATACGATTTTTAATCAATTTATCTAACTCTAATTGTTGAGAAATATTCATAATTTGGTCTATTCCCCCGACGGTTAAAGCTTCTAAGGCAGTGAGCATCAAATCAATTTGTTCACTAACGGCAGGAGAGCAATAATTGCTCTTAAGGGGCAGATCGGGTAATATACTGAAAAGGTCACTTGGAGATTTTGGAGATAAACTAACATCAGACATTCTGTTCACAAAATAACTCATACAGAAACTAATTATTTTAAATTACTTTAGGTAATAATTTAATCAAGACATTTTAATCTAGTTAAAGAACTAATAATAACATTATGGATCTTAAATCACTAATTCGAGATATCCCTGATTTTCCTAAACCAGGAATTGTTTTCCGTGATTTTACTACCCTGATTAATCATGGCGAAGCTTTTAGGTACACTATTGACAGTTTAGCTGAAAAAATCACTGCTTTGGGTTTAAAACCTGAGTATATTGTAGGAATTGAATCTCGCGGTTTTATCATTGGGGGAGCTTTAGCTCATCATTTTCAAGCAGGATTTGTACCAGTGCGTAAACCAGGAAAACTGCCAGCCCCTGTATATACAGTGGAGTATGAACTAGAATACGGCACAGATAAATTACAAATTCATCAAGATGCGATTCCTCCCGGGGGTAAAGTTTTTATTGTGGATGATTTACTAGCTACCGGAGGCACGGCAAAAGCGACAACAGAGTTATTAGATAAGCTAAAATGTCAAATCCTGGGCTTGGCCTTTATCATTGAATTAACAGCCCTAGAAGGACGTAAACGGCTCGCTGATTTACCAATCATTAATTTAATTGAATATTAAAAACTCTTAGCTTATGAGCTTAACTCAAAAATACCGATTGAGTGACCTCCTCAAACAATTAAGTAGATTGCTAACTAACGAAACCTTTTTATATATCATCAAACGCATATTACAAGGTTTACTAAGCTTATTACTAGCTTCGGCTCTAAGTTTCTTCATAATTCAATTAGCCCCCGGCAGTTATTTAGATGTATTGACTGACCAAAACTCTCAAATTTCTGCCGAAACTCTCTCACGGTTTAAAACGGAATTCGGTTTAGATAAACCTCCCTTGACTCAATACCGTTTATGGCTGTGGCGTGTCATAACTCAATTTGATTTTGGGCAAAGTTTTGTCTATCGTAAAGATGTGGCTGAGTTAATACTGGAAAGATTAGAGGCAACTTTGTTATTGGCTACAGCATCAATTTTGGTAACCTGGGCAATTGCCATTCCCCTGGGAATCATCAGTGCCGTTAAACAAAACACCCTCATGGAAAAATTTCTGAGAGTTATCAGTTACCTTGGTCAAGGTTTCCCCAGCTTTATTACTGCCCTATTTCTCCTATTTATCGCCCAGATGACTTCTCCCTTGTTTCCTGTAGGGGGAATAACTAGTATTAACCATGACCAATTATCACCCCTGGGAAAAGTTTTAGATGTGGCTTGGCACATGATTTTACCCACAATTGCTTTGAGTTTAACTAGTTTTGCGGGGTTACAACGTCTTACACGGGGCCAGTTACTTGATGTTCTACGTCAAGACTACATCCAAACCGCCAGGGCTAAGGGTTTATCAGAAAATCGCGTTCTCTATGTTCATGCTTTACGCAACGCCATCAATCCTCTAATTACTCTCCTAGGCTTTGAATTCGCAAGTTTACTCAGTGGGTCATTTATTGCTGAGTACTTTTTTAATTGGCCTGGAACAGGACGTTTGATTCTCCAAGCAGTACAAGCCCAGGATTTGTATTTAGTCATGGCTAGTCTGATGATGGGGGCAACCATGCTGATAGTTGGTAATTTACTCGCTGATTTGTTATTAAAATTTGTCGATCCCCGTATTAGTTTAAAAAATATTAAGTGAAAAATCTATGTTTTTTAGTGTTGTTATTCCTACCTATAATCGCCAAGCCATTCTCTCTAAGTGTTTAGCAGCTTTGGAAAAACAAGTGATAACTAGTAAATCTATCTCTGGTTATGAAGTGCTGATAGTAGACGATGGTTCGACAGATAACACCATAGACTGGATTACAGAAAATCAACATCAATTAACTCATGTCAGGGTTTTACAACAACAACACCTAGGTCCCGCAGCAGCCCGCAATCTTGGGGTTAAAAATGCTCAAGGAGATTTTATTATCTTTATTGATAGTGATTTAGTGGTCACAGAAACTTTTCTAGACTCCCACTGTATGGCCCTAGAAACAGCTCAAACTAAACTCAATACTGATAAAGTATTTACTTATGGCCGAGTAGTTAATACAGCTAACTTTGAAGACCCTACCTCAGAACCCTATAAGCTTACTGACTTTTCTGCCGCCTACTTTGCTACAGGAAATGTGGCCATTTCTCGCAAATGGTTAGAGAAAGCTGGATTATTTGACACAGATTTTTACCTCTATGGCTGGGAAGATTTAGAACTAGGTGTGAGATTACAAAAACTAGGGTTAAAATTAATTAAGTGTCCTTTAGCTGTTGGGTATCATTGGCATCCCCCATTTAATCTAGAGCAAATTTCTAGTTTGATTGAAAAAGAAAAACAAAGAGGTCGTATGGGATTAGTTTTTTACGAAAAACATCCAACCTGGCAAGTTAAAATGATGATACAAATGACTTGGTTACATCGTCTGCTTTGGGGCATATTATCTTTAGGAGGTACACTTAATGAAACAACTCTTAGTTCTTTTTTAGAATATTTAATTAAACAGGGTAAGTCTCAACTAGCTCTGGAAATAGCCCGTGTTTTTCTTAATTGGTATAATGTACAAGCAGTTTACGAAGCTTATAATGCTAAAAAGCTTAATAAAGCTTAAAGTAAGTTTACAATTTTAAAATCTTGACAATTAAGTAAATTTACTAGCATTGTAAAAGGTCAAAAAACTAAAAAATGAGTAAGATAATAGTCTAACCATGCTTAACTCAGTATTTAATAAAACCATAACAAGTCTAAATATAATAATCAAAGAGGTTAATTAATATGCAATTGGTTTTAGGATTAGTAATAGGTGCTGCATTAGGAGCAGCAGGTTTATTCTTTTTCCAAAAAAAGAAATTAGACGAACAAGAACAGAAATATAAAAAGTTAAAGCAAGAATCTCACAAAAACCTTAAAGAAGTAGAAAGAGAAAATGATTTAATCAAAGAAGATGTAACGAGTTTACGTTTAGACAAAGAGCAGCTAGAAGAAAAACTTGTTACTATAGAAAAAGAAAACCAAAGTTATGTAGAAAATCTGGAGCAATCAAACCAAAAGCTTCAAGAAATAGAGCAATCTTATCAAAATCTGGTAAGAGAAAAAGAAGAGATAGAAGCATCATACCAGCAGCAGATTGCCGAAATAGAAGCTAAGTATCAACAAAATTACACCAAAGAAGAAGAATTAGAGCAAAAATATAACGAAGAACTACTAAAAGTTCAAGAATCTTATCAAGGTAGTTACGAACAATTACAAAATGATTTGGATGATTCTAGAGAGAGTTATCAACAATTAGAAAATAGTTTACGTGAGTATCAAGAGCGAGTTCAACAAGTAGAAGCAGAAATAGCCACAAAAACTGAGCAATACGAAGAGAGAATAAGAGTTTTAGAGGAAGAGAAATCAAACCTCTTGTTAAATGCAAGTCGCTCCCCAGTAATAGAAGCGCAACCATTAGAAAGAGTAACTGAACCAAATCCGGGTTTTCAAAACTTCACTCCAACGATAAATGAACCTATTCAAGAATCAGTCGAACCAAGAACAGAAAATATAAATCAAGAATCGCCAAGTGGTGAGGGACTATATGAAATTGATGATATTACTCAAGGAATAACAGATGATGAGGGAATAGGTCTAGACATAGAAACAATAGATGTATCAGATGAAATAGATGTAATAGCTGAACCATGGGGAAATGCGACATTAGACGAAGATTTTGACGTGAGCGGCTTGTTTTCAACAGATATAGACGATTCGCCAATAGATTCTAAATCAACAGTAACAGATAGAAACTCCCAATTACAAGAAGATGAAACCTTTGATGATATATTTACATTTAATCCTGATGAAGACATAACTGGAGTATCTGTAGATGACGAAGATGATGGTGGTGATATAGATATAGAGGCCCTTATAGACGACGGTGGTGACACAGAAGAGAAATTTGAGGATATATTTACTGATGATATATTTACTATTGAAGGAAATAATGAGTCTGAGATGACTGACAACTCAAATAATGAAGTATCGGATGTAATAGATTTATTTAGTGGTGATGAAGATAATGATGGAGATTTTCCCAATATTTTTTCAGAAGAAGAAGATCAAAATGATTTAGATATATTTTCTGAGACAAAAGATAATGATCATAAATAAAAAAAAGATAGTTATATGTCCATAGAGCCAATAAATTCTAATCGCCTAATTACTTCAAGACAGGCAGTGGTGAAGAGAACCACAGGAGAAACACAGGTCGAAATCAAATTAAATCTAGATGGTCAAGGTCAATGTCAAGCAGATACTGGGATACCATTTTTAGACCACATGTTACACCAAATCTGCTCCCATGGTTTAATAGACCTAGAAGTAAAAGCCCAGGGAGACTGGGAAATAGATGATCATCATACCAATGAAGATGTAGGTATTTGCCTAGGGCAAGCCCTAGCCAAAGCTTTGGGAGAAAAAAGAGGAATAGTACGTTTCGGTCACTTTGTGGCCCCCCTAGATGAGGCTTTAGTACAAGTAGCTCTTGATTTCTCCGGGAGACCTTATCTAAATTACAGCTTAAACATCCCCACTCAAAGGGTAGGAAATTACGATACTCAGTTAGTTAGGGAGTTTTTTGTAGCGGTAGTAAATAATAGTCAGATGACTCTGCATTTACGCCAGTTAGAAGGGATAAACTCCCACCATATCATAGAAGCAACCTTTAAAGCATTTGCCCGAGCAATGAGAATGGCGATCGCCATTGACCCCATACGGGCTAATCAGATACCTAGTTCTAAGGGTGTAATTTAATCTTTGAGGTAAAATCAAGCTAAATGATTTTACCTCACTCAATTGCTACAACCTACAAATATATGGAACCACCAGTAGAAAGAATTAAACTCTCTAAAAGTGCTAGAGACCAACTTATCAAACTTAAAAGAGTTACTAAAATTGATCAATGGAATATTTTATGTCGCTGGGGATTTTGTCTTTCTTTAGCAGAAAAAACTATCCCCTCTCCCATACCTCTTCCTGCTGATAGTAATCTTGAATTAAGTTGGAGAGTTTTCGGCGGTGAATTTTGTGAGCTTTTTATTATCTTATTGAAGCAACGTTGTTACAATGATGGTTTAGGTGTGGAAAAAGAAGTTTTAGCTCAACAATTTCGTTTACATCTTCACCGAGGCATTGGTTATTTAGCAGGGGATCCCGATTTAAAAAAAATTGAAGATTTAGTAAAGATTTCTCTTCTTGAGCCGACGATTGAGGAAATGTAAACTGATAAAGTAAGTCAATATTCCTGCTACTAAACCTACTATAAAGCTTCCTATAAATAGGGTAACGATAATTGAGGAACCTAAATCAATTAAATCAGACCAGTTACTACCCTCTAATTGAAATTGAATAGATTCAGATTCTGGATTATTTTGAATTAATTCACCAATTTTATAGTTAAAGAAAAATATCGGGGCGTAGGTGAAGGGATTACTTACCCAAGTCCCCAAAGCCGCAGCTAATTTATTGCCACGAAAAATAAATGCTAACATTACACCAATAATAGTTTGTAAACCAAACCAAGGAAAACAACCTGCGAAAACCCCACAGGCTAAACCCCTAGCAATTACTACTGGTTTCCCTTCTAAACGCAGTAAACGTAAATAGTAATAACGACTTGTGCGTAACCATTGGGCTTTTTTTTTGCCAGTCTTCGACCTCTGATTATGTCTGTCTTCAGGAGTAATCATACACAGGTATATTTATTTGATTATGTTAATTTATAGTAAATATCATAACAAATTTGGTAAATACCTTGAAATGTTTGTAATTAAATCAAGAGTAGAAATTATCTAATCTCTACTCTTAATAGACAAGAAAGTATAAAATACTAAACAGTAGTGATATCTTTTTCTTTAATTTCTAGAATTTCATCAATTTTAGTCACATACTGGTCTGTAATCTTTTGTATCTGGTCCTGTAAATCTTTCGACTCATCTTCAGATATTTCACTACTTTTTTCTTGTTTACGGACAATATCAATCGCGTCGCGACGAATATTGCGGATAGCTATTTTTCCTTCTTCTGCGTATTTTGCTGCTAGTTTCACTAATTCTTGTCTTCTTTCTGCGGTTAATGGGGGAATATTCAAACGAATTAATTCACCATCGTTATTGGGGTTTAAACCCAAATCAGAAAGAGAAATTGCCTTTTCTATTTGGTTTATGCTACCTCTATCATAAGGTTGAATTACAATAGTACTAGCATCAGGTGTATTTACATTGGCCAAGGCTTTTAATGGTGTTTCAGTACCATAGTACTCAACCGTGATGCGGTCAAGTAAAGAAGCATTAGCACGACCAGTACGAATGGTATTAAATGAACGTTGAGTGGACTCAATTGTTTTTTGCATCTGGCTTTTTAGTTCAGATAACTTCACAGAAACCTCCTACAATAGTACCTACAGGTTCTCCCTTTACAGCTCGAACAATATTACCTCTAACAGAGAGATCGAAGACTACAATAGGGATATTATTTTCTTTACAAAGAGCGATCGCCGTACTGTCCATTACTTTTAACTCATTAGTTAATACATAACCATAAGTTAAAGATTGATAGCGTCGTGCCTCGGGATTTTGATGGGGATCACTATCATATACTCCATCGACCTTGGTCGCTTTGAAAATTACTTCTGCATCAATTTCTGCTGCTCGCAAAGCCGCAGTAGTATCAGTGGTAAAAAAAGGATTACCAGAACCGGCACCAAAAATAACCACTCTGCCTTTTTCCAAGTGTCGAATGGCACGACGACGAATATAAGGTTCAGCAACTTCTTGCATGGCGATCGCCGTTTGTACACGGGTGGGAACATTAATACGTTCCAAAGCATCTTGCAAGGTCATGGCATTCATAACGGTGGCTATCATGCCAATATAATCAGCAGTGGCGCGATCCATGCCCGCTGCCGCAGCTTTCATCCCCCGAAAGATGTTGCCGCCACCAACTACAATTACTAATTGGATACCATTAGCCACCACTTCTGCCACTTCCTGGGCGATTTCTGTTACTATTTTGGGATCAATGCCGTAACCTAAGTTACCCATTAATGCTTCACCACTTAGTTTTAATAAAACTCGTTGGTAACTCATCTTTCAAGCCTACTACTTTAGTTTTTTTATGGAATTTGGGGTTAAGTTAATTACTTCTCCCCTTTTTGAAACCTTGGAAATTGGAGAGCATCCAATCACAATGTCTCAAGTTTACGCTTAGTTTACCATTAAAATTACCGCTATCTATGATCATGCTCATTTAAAGTCTTCACAAAACATTAAGCTGAGCTAATTTCAAGGTGGTCTAAGATAAAATTAAAATACTATAGACATAAATAATAAAAATAAAATATGTTTAAACAAAAATCTATTTTTACCCGCACTATCTTTGGGACTATGGTATCCCTAGCCCTAATCTCCACAGGCTGTGGCCAACAACAAGAACAAAACCCTCAACCCCAAGCCTTACCCGTATCTCTAAAAACTTTAGAAACAACTACAATTATTGATAGCACTGAATTTGTCGGTACTCTAGAAGCTAGTCAAAGAGTTCAATTAGCACCCAGAATTAGTGGTCGCATTCTCAGAATTTTTGCTAGTAATGGGGATCTAGTCACTCAAGGAACACCCGTAGTACTACTAGAACCCAATCAACAACTAGAAGAAGTTAACTCCAGACGAGCCCAGGTAGAATCAGCTAAAGCAGAATTAAACGCCGCTGAATCAGATTTAGCTGAAGCCCAAGCTAATAGACAACGAGCATCGGCAGATTTAGGAAGTAGTAAAGCAGACTTAGCTGATATCCAAGCTCGATTAGACTTAGCCCAGGTTAACTACGACAGAGCCGAATTCTTACTAACAGAAGGGGTAGTCTCCCAAGGAGAATTAGACGAACGCACCAGTCAACTTAAAACTAATCGTGCTCAATTAGAAGCCCAACAGGGAAGGATTAGAGCTCAAGAAGAAGCTCTCAATGCCGCCGAACAACGCATCAGAAGAGCTCAAGCTAATATAGAACGCGCTAGAGCCCAAATATCCACAGCAGAAGCTAATTTAGGAGTTGTTACAGTAGATTTAAAAGATAACCGCGTCGTTGCTCCCATTGACGGCATCGTCGGGGATTTCCCTGTTAAAGTAGGTGACTTTGTCAATATAGGACAAGAATTAACCACTATTACCAACAATGAACAATTTAATTTACGTATTTCTATTCCTGTTGAACGCAGAGAAGAGCTAAGTTTAGGATTACCTGTAGAAATTATTCGTGGTGAGGAGAATTTAGTAGGGGAAATTACTTCTATTGCTCCTAATGTAAACCAAAGTACCCAAACTATTTTAGCTGAAGCAACTTTTGACAATGATGGAAGTTTACGCGATGCTCAATTTGTCACAGTCAGAGTTATTTGGAATCAAAGAAGCGGTGTATTAGTTCCAACCACAGCTATTTCTAGTTTAGGAGGACAAAAATTTGTCTTTGTCGCTGAAACTGATTCGGAAAATTCTCAATTAGTCGCTAGACAAACTCCAATTAAAGTTGGTTCTATCCAGGGACAAGCTTATCAAGTTATTTCTGGAGTTGAAGCAGGAGATCAAATCGCTGTGTCACGAATTCTTGACCTGTCTAATGATCGCCCAATTCAACAAGAATCCATGGAATCTCAAAATAACTAACTTATTTAATTGAACTATTATGTCAAATCAAAAATCAAATCAAAAGTCAAATCAAAAAAATTTTGGGTCTGATTGGTCCTTCGACGATTGGATGAATCACATTATTTTTCTAGTAACTATTCTGTTACTACTATATTCATTTTTCTTTGTATAACTCAAATGTGCAATTTAGAGTGAGTGCGCTTATTGTTTCTGATTGATTACGCAGAACTTCGATTAACTACAAAATTAAGCTACTAAAAATTGGAAAAATAACCAGGCTGAAAGTTGCACCTCCATAATTCTTTTGTTAAAATTTTGTTAAAATAGAGATGAAATACTTTCATCAATTAAATTTTGCTTGAACTAAAAGATAAAAGCTTCACACCAATATCAATCTGATGTGTAGTTTTTATATCTTCTCCCCAGATAGAAGACAAACCAATTCAAAGCCAAGGTATTTAAATAGAATGTAGAAAATACCTTGATTATTTAAGGATAGTTGATTTAAATAAGGTACCATTATCTTAGTTTAGATTAGTCCTTAAATTTTTTCTGCGTGGTTTGGACTAAAAAACAGAGTGCCAATTTATAAATTTTTAACTTGACCAATCATAAGGAAAATAATCATGTCACTAGGAACCATAGAAAAACGTTCAACTGATGTAAACAAAAAACACGCCCCCCGTTATCGTGTCTTACTACACAATGACGATTTTAATACCATGGAATATGTGGTTCAAACTCTCATGCAAACAGTAGCAGGAATGACTCAACCTCAAGCTGTAAATGTGATGATGGAAGCCCATACTAATGGGAAAGGTTTAGTGATTATTTGTGAATTAGAACACGCTGAACATTATTCAGAGACTCTTAAAAGCCACGGTTTAACCAGCACAATTGAACCAGAAGAATAATTATAACTTATGAAACTAAATATTTGAAACCTAATTTTCGGTCAATTGCACTTTATCCAACACCAGTAAGGCTGGCTATTTTTGTGGCAACTTTGCTGGTGTTTTGGCTTCCATTAGCTATACCTATTTATTGGATATGGGGTGAAAATACTAACTTGGTTAGTATCTTGACTATGCTCCTACTTTATCTGATATTTTTAGTCTTAACTCAACTTTGGGGAAAATATATATACTCTAACTCTAATCTTCTTAAGCGTTATGGTTTGATTTTTAGTAGCCGCAATCTCCAAGAGTTACTCCAAGGCATAGTTATGGGAGGAGGAGTATGTTTACTGATTTTTATTATTCAAGGTTTATTCGGTTGGTTGATTTGGCAATCTTTTCCCCCAAGTTTAATTACAATTATTATAGAAGGTTTAGTAGTGGCGATCGCTGTTGGTTGCGCTGAAGAGTTAGTATTTCGCGGCTGGTTATTAGAGGAATTAGAGAGAGACTATTCTCCCCGTGTTTCTCTGTGGGTAAGTGCAGTTGTCTTCGGTTTACTTCACTTCATCAAACCCTTAGCAGAGATATGGCGCACTTTACCCCAGTTACCCGCTTTAATCTTTTTAGGTTTAATTTTAGTTTGGGCAAAACGCCGACATCAACAACGGCTAGGTATGTCTATTGGTATTCACTCAGGCTTAATCTGGGGTTACTACCTGATTGATGTGGGGGATTTAGTTAGTTACACTCAACTTGTATCTGATTGGGTAACGGGTATTGATAGTAATCCTTTAGCAGGATTAATGGGATGGTTGGGGTTACTAGGCTTGGGTTTTTGGGTGAAAGTGAAGAATACCCGAAACTGGTTTATTTGATCTGAAATTGCGGTAGGAGCGGTTAGAGTCAAGCAAATAACAATAATTGTTATTCCCTGTTATTATTAGTATAATAAGTATGTATTGGGTATCTATAAAGCAACTTGGGGATTTATCTTATGAATGTATCTTTAACCGACGAACTAGAGCAATTTGTGCAGACACAGGTAAAAAGCGGGATGTACCATTCTGCCAGTGAAGTAATCCGTGAGGGGCTACGACTGCTCAAAGAGAAAGATATGCTCAGACAAATCAAGATTGAGGAGCTTCGCAAAGAAATCCAGAAAGGAATCGAATCGGGGCCGAGCGTTCCTTTTGACCCTGAAGCCATTAAAGTTGAAGGGAAAAAGAGAATGATGCAGGAACAGACCCCATAATGCCTCAAAGCGAACTAAGTCCCGAAGCCCAGTCAGACCTCATTGAAATCTGGTCGTATATCGCCCAGTATAATGAAGAAGCAGCCAACAACCTGATCGATAAAATTTATCAGAAATCTCAACTCTTAGCGGATTCTCCCTACATTGGCGTTGCCCGACCCGAACTCGCCTCAGAGTTGAGAAGTTTTGTCGTCGAAAAATACGTACTGTTCTATCAGCCTGTTAGCGACGGAGTAAAAATCTTGCGCGTTCTTCATGGCGCCAGAGATATCGACCAGTTACTCTAGGCATAGAACTGGTAGCGGGTTTTTGAAAAAGAGAAAAAATTTGCTGACGGGCTTCTGGCAAAAATAAATATAAATTAGTAATTATTGCTACCAATTGGCACTGTGTTTGAGCAGAAAACGATTGTAACCAATCAGCAAATTCCATAACCATAATTTAAAGCATTTAAACTCAAACCAGCAATTTCCCTTACCTCTCGGGAGTGCGATCGCGCTCCCGAGATTTTCGCCTGAATTTTTACGTTTCGCCCAAGATTTATCAGGAGGGACGTACTAGTAATTATTAAATTAATTATTGATAATACAATTTAGTCGGCAATTACCTATCTTTAATTTTTGCTTAGTTAAATAGTTATATTAAGTTGAGTAATATGTTTCCATTCTCTTATTTTCTCTTTCATAATTTCTCTAGTAATCTTGGCTGGTAATATCATGTCCGTTTAATTAGTTATGATAAAGTTCTACCTTCATACCTTCTTCCTTCCCTTCTGCCTCCTGCCTCCTGCCTCGGAGCCTCACCTCATTTTTATCGTAAGTATTCACACGAACTTGATATAATTCATGTCTTTTGGGAATGAATCCGTATTCATCTTCAGTATAATTGCTGATAAACAATACATAATTATGTGTTACAATTACCATTGAATTAATTGAATAACTATGGCCTTATGGGTGTCAATTTTGCAATAAATACAATTATCGCTCAACGCTACCACTTAACAGGTGTTTTGGGCAAAGGAAGTCATGCAACGACTTATCAAGCATTAGATACCAAAAATAACCAGGAAGTAGCCCTAAAAATACTAACTTGGCAGGCAATACAAGAATGGAAAAGTTGGGAACTCCTAGAAAGAGAAGCGATGGTTTTAGCTAAATTAGACCATCCCAATATCCCTAAATATCTTGACTTTTTTGGAGATGAACAACAACAGCAGCAAATTTTTGTCCTAGTGCAAGAATTAGCACCAGGGAAATCTCTAGGGGAATGGGTAAAAGAAGGATGGCGTACTAGTGAAGCAGAAGTAAAAGATATCGCTCAACAAGTATTAGAGATTTTTAAATATTTACACAATTTAACTCCTCCGGTAATTCATCGGGATATTAAACCTAATAACTTGTTACGCACAAGTGAAGGGAAAGTATATTTAGTGGATTTTGGCTCCGTACAAAATACTCACTATAGTACGATGATGCGAGGAAGTACGGTAGTAGGAACCTATGGATATATGGCTCCAGAACAGTTTATCGGAAAATCCCTACCCCAAACAGATTTATATGGATTAGGGGCAACATTGTTATTTCTCTTGACTCATTGTGAGCCAGGAGCTTTTAGCAATGATAATCTCAAAGTAGATTTAGAAGATAGTATCAATGTGTCTCCTCAGTTATTGTGGTGGTTAGAAAAACTATTAGCCGCAAATGTAGACAATCGCTTCCAAAGTGCTGAAGAAGCGTTACTAGCTTTAAATAAACCAAAAATAGGAAAAGCACGCGCCCTATTTACCAAGAAAACAGGAATAGGAGTCGCCCTTGGGATAATTGCTCTTTCTCTATTAGGTGTGGGAGCGACAAGTGTTTTCAATAAATTTGATGAGATATTGTCTGGGACTTTACCAGGGAAATTTTGCTATTCACAAGAGTTAGTCAAAAAATACATCTCACAAGGAGGAAATGCTAATTCGGTAACTAATGCTAATATTGATAATGGATTTAAAAAGTCTCTTATTTTATGCTGGTCCCATAATACAGAAATAGCTAAACTGTTGATTAACCATGGCGCTAATGTCAACAGCACAAATGTATACAAAAACACGCCTTTATATCTAGCAACATATCATAACAATATAGAAATAGCTAAACTGTTGATTAACCATGGCGCTAATGTCAACAGCACAAATGTATACAAAAACACGCCTTTATATCTAGCAACATATCATAACAATACAGAAATAGCTAAACTGTTAATTAACCATGGCGCTGATGTCAATGCTCAGAATGTAACTGGTGATACACCTTTGTATCAAGCTATAAGAAATAACAATTTAGAACTAGCTAAACTATTGATTGAAAATGGTGCTAATGTCAATGCTCGGGACCGCTCTGGTAGAATATTATGTAGTTACGACCTCCTCAAGAATTCACAATATTGCAATTAAAAATGAATAACTCATCATTAGCTTCACAAGTAATTAATAATCGCTACCGCATCCTTTATCCTCTCGGACAGGGAGGTTCTGGTATCACCTATGCGGCTTTAGACTTACAAACTCAACAAGAAGTAGCGTTAAAAATGTTGGCACTCCATCACTTAGATGATTGGAAACGGATTGAACTATTCGAGAGAGAAGGCAAAATTCTACAACAACTCAATCACCCAGCTATTCCTGAATATCTGGATTATTTTGAAGTAGAAACCGAAACAGAATGCCATTTCTATCTCGTACAAAAATTAGTCCCCGGTAAATCATTGGCTACTCTAGTTGAGTCAGGATGGAGACCAAATGAAGCAACGGTTAAAGATATTGCTACACAACTTCTCAATATCTTGATATATTTACAACAACAAATACCACCAGTGATTCATCGAGATATAAAACCGCAAAATATTATCTACTATCAACCAGAAAATAACCCACAACAACCAGGTACTATTTATTTAGTAGACTTTGGTTCTGTAAAAGATACCTACCAGCAAACCTTAACTAATGGAACTGTGGTGGGAACTTATGGTTATATGGCACCGGAACAATTCCTAGGCAATGCCTTAATTAATACAGATTTATACGGACTAGGAACTACTTTGATATTTTTATTAACAGGACAACATCCCACAGATTTGCCACAGAAAAATTTTAAGTATCAATATCAAAAATATGCTAAAGTCTCTAGGAAATTTAGTCAGTGGCTAGATAAGTTAATTGAACCGAAGAAGGAAAATAGGCTAGAAAATGCCCAACAGGCTTTAGATACCTTAGAGGCCAAAAAAGGTTTAGGTAAAAATTTAAATTTAGAAATTACTCAAGAATCATCAGAACTAAAAATAACTTTTTTACCGACGAGGATTTTTGACATAACTGACAATATAAAAATCTATTTAAGCTTACTATTTGATAGCTTATTTTTTCTCTTATTATTTAGTTTAGCTAATAATATTTATATATATGGATTTCTAGAATCACAAATATTTACTTTATTGCTATTATTATATATTATTCTTGAACATTTACCCTTTCAATTTAAGTGGGAAAATCAGCAATTTGTTAAATTTCTCAAGTATATACCTATAAGTATAATAATTACTTATTTTTTTGTATATTTTTCTTTTACTTTAGCTCATTTGTTTTCTTTTATTTTTATTTTCATTCTCTGGACATCATTTATGGCTTTTTTGGGAATAACTTTTGTGTTATCTTCAAGGATATTCTTAGTAGGTTTGAATTTCCTCTTAGGATTATTGAATTTAAATTTCCCGATAACTTGGGCACTTTATTTAATTTTCGATAGGAGAACTTCTATACATAAAATGTACTGGAGAAAGTTTTTGTTGAAAATTAAGTTATGGCTGAAGAAAGATAAGATTATCATTAAAGAATATTTTTTAGGCAAAAAATTTCGAGAATATGCTTTTTCCCTCGACAACCATCTAATCAATTTTTTTAGTAAATCAAAGGAAATGAAAATTTTCGAGAAACAAAATAAAACTGAGGAAGATTTCAAATATTCTCTATTTTTACCTAAAAATGAATTTCAAAAAGTACGAACTGAGGTAGAAATGATGTTGTCAAAGTATGGTGATATTGATAGCAAATAGTAGGGGGCGTTAACCTGCGCGTAACTCACCATTAATATTTTGTATTCAAAAGCTTATCTATTGAATTATTTGATAATATAGAAGTATAAAAATACTGGTGCTTTGATGTGAGTATAAGTTCATTATTGGCGATCGCTCTTCTATTTCAGATAAAATATTTATATGGTAAAAAGATAACATAGCGATGATAGAACTTGAACAAATTATTGTACCTCCTGGTGAAAGATTGCTTCTCAAAGATGTTAGCTGGCAACAATTTGAATCCATTCTGGAAGCTTTAGGGGAACATCGAGGAACTAAACTTTCTTATAGTAATGGCACTTTAGAAATAATGACTCCACTCCTAGAACATGAAAAGGCAAAAAGCATTATTGGGAATATAGTAGAGTTTTTATTAGAAGAATATAAAATTGATTATGAACCATCGGCTTCTACTACCTTCAAAAATGTGTATATGAATCAAGGAGTTGAACCGGACGAATCATTTTACATCGCTTCGCGCAATGCAGTAATTGGCAAAGACAAAATAGACTTGACTGTGGACCCACCACCAGATTTAGCCATAGAAATAGATATCACCTCCCGCACAGAATTTGATAATTATCAAGCTTTGAAAGTCCCTGAATTATGGAGATTTAAACGAGATGGTACTCTATTGATTAATGTCCTACACCAGGGAAAGTATATAGAGTCTCAAACTAGCCCAACTTTCCCTAGGTTACCTAATTTAGCAGAAATGATTGCCCATTGTATTCACCAAAGTAAGGTAGTTGGTACTAGTTGTGCCCTTAGAAACTTCAAAGCTACGGTTAAAAAGTTACTAAGAGATTAATTCTGTCAATAATTAAGAATTACTAATTAATTGCTGTCATATTAGTTCCACCATATAAATTAATAGTTTCTCCATTATCTAAATCTAGTATTAAAGAACTGTTTTCAAAGGTTTTAAACCTTAAGATGTCTACACCTTTACCTACTTTCACATCAAAATCAAGAATTTGTCCTGAGGGATCTAGACTAACAAAATCATTAGCATCCCATTTTCTGGTGTCAATATCATAAAAAGGAGTATTAGAGATTAAACGGCCACTCATCCTTTGACCTCCTTCGCTACCAGTAAAATCAAAGAACCAAGTCCTGCCTTTTTTCCTCATGAGGATGCCTTCATACTCATGAGGTTCATATTCTGGTCTTTCACCTCTAAATATTTGCTCATCGTCAAAATCTAATTGACTGCCTTGTAGGTTTAAAATTAGAGAACTACTGCCCAATAGTACCTCTTCTTGATTCTGAAGTTCTAAATCAGATTCTTCTTGAGATTCCAGTTTAATAAAGTCCTCAGCATCAAGAGTAATTTCTCCACTGATAAAAGATTGAGTAACTTTTATTAAAGTTTCATTAGTTTCACTAATATTAACTATATAGTCAGAAAATACTGCACCTGGTTCAAAAATTATAGTTAAATCATCATAGGTTAAATCATCAGCTAAGAGAAATTGATCAACACCATCTTGAAAATCAAAAATTTCATCTTCTCCATCACCACTTCTCAAGATAAAGGTATCAGCGCCATCTCCACCTAATAAGAAGTCTTCCCCGGCACCTCCATCGATTAAATCATCTCCTTCACCTCCATAGATATCATCATCGCCTGCAAATGCAACAATGGTATCGTTACCAGCTTGACCAAAAATTAGATCATTATTGTTGCTTCCGTAGATACCATCATTACCATCTCCCCCATCTATATAGCCTGAAGCATGAAGGCGATCATCTCCCTGTTCACCATAAACAGAATCATTATCAGAACCCCCGTAAATGGTATCATTACCATCTCCTCCAAAAATATTATTATTTTCTGAATCTGTGCCTGATAAGAAGTCATTGCCCCTGTTGCCTACTAAAATATCACCTACATTTAAATCCCCATAGAGATTACGATTTATAAAATCTTTACATAAAAAGCACATAAAAGTTTCTTTACCCTCTTGAAGTTGATTAACTTTTACATTATAGGAATAAATTTTTGGATTTTTAGTCAGGAAAGTTTTTAACTAAATTTTTATCTCTTTGATGAGTCACTTTTCATCGTAAATGTTATATTATGATAATGATTATTATTTTTATAATTTTATGAACTAAACTAAAGCCTTAACCTTTGTACCTAAAAATTCTCTGGTAAAAATCCCCCTTGATTAAAGTTCACCAACCCAGCCGGAAAAGGGACGGGGATTCAAACCCATTTTGTTAATGATGAAGTAAAACACAAAGTATTAAGGCTACGGGAAAGAATAGAAACAGTGAAGAATAAGCAGATGTTCACTTTTCTATCTTGATATTCATCAACCCAGTTATCTATTTAATCATTGACTTTTTCAATTAGTTATGAAGATATTTGACATGATTCACCAAAAGACAAAATTACAACCATCCGCGAGAGAAAACCTGCTCAAAATTGCCAGCCTTTACCAGTTAATGGTTTGGGGTCACAAATAACTTGTGAAGTGGCGGAGAGCGCCTCCCAATAACTCAAGATTATTGACCACAAAACAGCCTCTCTTGGCGCTCTCCGCTTTCGCTGGCAATTTTGAGTAAGTTTATTGCACCCCGCAATATTGTACGTCGGTTTTCCGTAGTGGTTGTATCGGCGATCGCTATTGGTTTGGGAAGTTGTACATCAAATACACCTTCCACCAGCTCAAATTCACAGGATCAATCGTCCCCAGCCACAACAAAAATAGATGAGTTGCAAGTAGTGACAACTTTTTTGCCAATAACTCAGTTTACCAAAGCGGTGGCAGGCGATCGGGCAGAGGTGAACCAGTTGTTGCCTGTCAATGTGGGTCCACACGATTATCAGGCTAGACCAGAAGAAGTCCAACGTCTTAGTCAAGCTGATGTGCTGGTACAAAATGGATTAGAAATGGAGGTATTTTTAGAAGACTTAATCGCTAACTCCAGTAACCCAGACTTGCAAATAATTGATTCTAGTGAGGGAATTGCCACCATCGCCTATGAAGAAGTAGAAGGGCATGACCATGACCATGACCATGACCATGACCATGGGGAAGAGGAAGAACAGGCTAAGGGAGAGCATCACCATCATGGGGAATACGATCCACACATTTGGCTAGATCCCAAACGTGCCATTCAACAAGTTGAAAATATCAGAGATGGACTAATTGCCGCTGACCCAGAAGGTGAAGCTGAGTACACAGCGAATGCAGCAGCTTACATTGAACAACTGCAAGAATTGGATGCAGAAATTACTTCAACTCTTCAACCTTATGCAGGACAAACTTTCGTAGCCTTCCATGACTTTGCCTTATACTTTGCTCAAAGCTATGACTTAAAAGCTGAGTTTTTGGTAGACATTCCTGAAGAAAACCCAGCACCAGCCGATGTCAAGCGAGTGACAGATGCCGTAGAGTCAGCGAACCTGAAAGCGATCCTCACCGAACCCCAAGCGGGGGAAAATACTTTCGCGGCCCTGGCAAATGATTTAAACGTTCAGATCACTACCTTTGATCCTCTTGAAACTGGTAGTCCTGAGGCTTTAGAACCAAACTCTTACATTACAATCATGCGTCAAAATGTGGAAAATCTGGTAACAGCCTTTGGTGGTTCAACTCAGTCTGTGTTGCCCCTCTGGATTCCTCAACCCATTGCCGAGGTGCCACAGGGAGTTGAGATCAGATTTTAGGAGGGCTTTTCGATTTGAAAGAGGTTGTACTGACAGTTGATCAACTCACGGTTTATCGAGAAACCTACGCGGCAGTGCAGAATGTTTCTTTTGAGCTGGAGGCCGGGACAGATCTGGCGATAATCGGTCCGAATGGGGCCGGAAAAAGCACTTTAGTGCAAGCCATTCTAGGCATTTTGCCTCGAAAGGCAGGAAAAGTTTTGATTCTGGGGCAACCCTTGAGCCGCAAGGGTTCACTTGCTCCACAGATTCGTCAACAAATTGCCTACTTACCACAAAACTTCCTCTTTGATCGCCGCATTCCTATAACGGTTGAGGAACTGGTGGGCTTGGGCTGGGACAAATTGGGATTCCAGGTGCCCTGGGCAAACAGGAGAAAACGTCGTCATGCAGTTCGAGAAGCTTTAGCCAAGGTAGAAGGGTTCCATCTTAGACATCAAGTGATTAGTAGGCTTTCTGGGGGTGAAACAAAGCGGGTGTTATTGGCATATTGCTTGGTTTACCCACGTCGATTGTTGATTCTAGATGAAGCTCCCGCAGGATTAGATATACGCGGCGAGACGGAGTTTTATCAATTGCTCTATCAACTTAAACAAGAGCAAGACTGGGCAATTGTGCAAATCTCCCATGATTTAAACATGGTGCGGCAACATTGCGATCGCGTTCTCTGCCTCAATCGCACTTTACTTTGTCAAGGAACCCCAGAAGTTGCCCTTTCTCCAGACAATCTATCAGTGGCCTATGGTTCTCAATTTGTTCCCTATCACCATGACTGTTAGCCTTACTTTCTATTTCTATGCAAACTGAACTCACCCGCATCCTTGAACTTTTACAACTTCCCGTCATGCAGCGCGCTATGGTAGGCGGCATTCTCACCGGCTTGATGGGAGGAATGCTGGGGAGTTTGACTATCTTGCGTCAGTTGTCTTTCTTTAGCGATGCCTTGGGACACTCAGCTTTATTAGGCATTAGCATCGGATTGCTTCTTGGCTTAAATCCCTCGGTGGTATTGCTACCTTTTGCGGTAGTATTTGCTTTGGCTGTGACTTACCTGCTGGAACGAACTAACTTATGGACAGATGCTTTACTTAACATCATTTATTCCTCCTCATTGGCGATCGCCATCATCATCCTCAGCTTTGTGGAACGGTACAAAGGGGGACTAAATAATCTTTTGTTTGGCGATATTCTCGCAGCCCGAGAAATGGATTTAGTTGTGAGCGGTTTACTCTTAATCTTCTGTATCCTATTCATCGGGCTCACCTTACAAACGCAAATGTTACTGACTTTGCACGAGCCCTTGGCGATCGCCCGTGGTGTTTCCGTGTCTGCTCACCGCACCGCGTTTATTGTGATGCTTTCTTTAGTGGTTGGTGTTTCCATCAAAGCGATTGGCGTACTGTTAATTAGTGCGTTTATTGTTATTCCTGCCTGCGCCTCTCGATTACTTAGTCGTAACTTTACTCACTATGTTATTCTATCAACTCTGCTGGGTGCAATCAGCGCCGTGATTGGTATTCTCTTATCTGCGGGGTTTAATTGGCCGTCTGGTCCAAGTATTGTAGTCACACAATTGACAATCTTTTTAACGGCGATGGTATTATCTCGACTACGTGTACTAATCTAGGAATGTTTGTCGGCACAAAACCAGGAATAAACGTTTAAATCTCCTGAAGGCGTTAAAAAATTTACATCAAAAGATTCTAAGTCCTCTTCACGGATAATTCCATCCCCAGGTATTTCATTCTCATCATAGCTAAATTTACCTTCAATTTGATAGCCGAGAAACTGTCCGGTCCAATCTAGACGATAAGTAATCGCCGACGCCGCAGTTGTAGATAATCCGATACTGGCGATGATAGAGGTTGCAATAAAACTCAACTTTGGATTGACATTCATGATTTTTACCTTAAAATGATAATCATTATCAGTTTAGACTAAAATGATTTAGTAGAGATAGTTGTCAAGTTAAAAAAATTAAATGATCATAGCAGTGGCCGGATTACCAGGCATAGGTAAAACTCAATGGATAAAACAACGAATTCTTAAAAGTAAGCATTCAGTAGTATACTTTAACCCTCAAAATAAAACATTTCCTATAGACGTTATTTACATACAAAGTCAGGTAAACAATGTAAAAGTTTTTTCTTATACAGAAATAGATGAATTACGTCACTTTTCGCCACCAGACAGTGAAATTTATCTCGAATTACCCTGGCAAATAGACCTAGCTGCTTCTGAAGGATTACTAAAAACTCTTAATTGTCATCGAGTAGCAGTTGCTTGTGCCGATGAAGATTTGAAAAAATGGAAGGCTTGGGCAGATGAAATAATTATTAGCGATTCTCCAGAAACTAATGACTGGCGACAAAAAATCAACAATCTTCAACTAAAAATTCAACAAGCATTGTTAAGGGAAGAAGTCTTAGATTTCTCCAGTTTAGAAACCTTTTGGAGAGAATTAACCCAAGGCGCCTATGGAGAAGTTATGCGTGCCAAAGGAATTTTTGAGATTATCGATGGACGTTCAATTTATGGAGAATTTATCCAAGGTTTACCCGTTCAAGACTTTGAACCGTTAAATATTCCCGTCAATTTAGAAGGTAGACCAAAACGTTTTAGTGGCCTAGAAATTATCGGAGAAAATTTAGATAAAGACACTATTGCCGATACATTAGCCGAATTTTGTCTTTCAGACCAAACCATCGCCTATTACCAACAACAAGTAAAAGAATCATTAAGCTTAGAAGCGGAGGAAATCAAATGAAAATTGCAGTTATGTCTTGTATCCACGGTAATATGACTGCTTTAAATGCAGTCCTAGAAGACATAAACCAAAATAGCTGTGACCAAATCTACTGTTTAGGAGATTTAGTAGGCTACGGACCATTTCCCAATGAAGTAGTAGAAACTATTCGTCAACTGGATATTCCCACAGTGCAAGGATGTTGGGACGAAGATATTGTAGAAGGCTTAAATGCTTGTGAGTGCAGTTATCCATCTCTGATAGCTGAAAAAAGAGGCAAATTAGCACATGAATGGACTAATAAACAAATCAAAACCGAAAATCGTCAATACCTGGGACAGTTACCTGAGACACTCAAAGTAGATAATCTTTGCTTTGTTCATGGTAGCCCTCAAAGTAACCATGAATATCTTTTACCACAAATGGATGCTTTTACTGCCATGGAGCGTGTTTTATCTGTAGATGCTGAAGTACTGTTTTGTGGACATACCCATATTCCATACGTTCGTAACTTAGAATCAGGACAACTCCAAGTGAAAGTAACTCAACCTCATCAGAAGCAAAAATCACTTAATTTTACTAGTCCAATAAAACGCATTATCAACGTAGGTTCAGTGGGAGAACCCCGTCATGGGAGCCCTAACGCTACATACGTCATTTATGATACTGTAACCAAAGAAGTTATCTTAAGAGAGGTTCCCTACGACTATCAAGCCACTTGTCAAGCCATATTAGAGATGGGGTTACCACCAATTTTTGCTTGGCGTTTAGCTAGGGGTTGGGAATATGCTGAAAAAGCCGAAGACCCTACTCATGTGTGTGAACGTTAATAGGAGTAAAAAGTAATGTGGGCAATTCTTAGCGGCATCGAAGGTAACTACAAGGCTTATTTAGCTGTTTTAGAAGATATTAAACGCCAAACACCCAAGGTAGAAGCCATATATATTCTAGGTGATTTAATTGGACCGACACCTGAAACCGAAAAACTGGTACAACATTTGCGCAATTATAGTGATGCTGAAATTTGTCGCGGCTGGTGGGAAGAGCAATGTTTAATCATACATGGAGTGGGAGCCACAGGAGAACCTACTGAACTACTTAAAACATACGGAGCAGATAGTGTCGAGAAGCTCTGGAAATTTGTATCTCGTGAAACAGTAGAATGGTTACGAAGTTTGGATTTTGGCCTTGTGGAGTTAGATTGTTTACTAATTCACGGCAGTAGCGTCAATGTAAGTGAAAAGTTAACCCCAAATACACCACCTTGGCTACTTTTAGACCGTTTACAACGTCTCGGGGTCAATCAATTATTTTGTGGTCGCTCTGGGGAAACTTTTATTTATGAACTCGAACAAGGTTCTATCAGCTCCACTGTAACTACTCTTGAAAAAGAGTATTCACCTCAAAATCTTACTATTAACCAAAAAAGAGTGATTGGGGTAGGTAGTGTAGGGAAAGTTCCTCATCTAGCTACTTATACCCTTTACAATCCTCTGAATAACCAACTGCAATTCAGACAAGTCTCTTTTTGAATCAAAGGATTTTTGTAAAGTACTTGCAATAAAACTTTACATAATGTTAAGATTATTTACATAAGAGAACAATATGGAGCTTTATAAATGACTCAACGCACTTGTATCACTGAAGAAGGTGGACGTTTAAATAACTATGCAGTAGAACCTAAAATGTATGTAGATAGTACTCAAGAATTTGGCTTTAATAAGTATGCTGAAAAACTTAACGGTCGTTTAGCTATGATTGGATTTGTTTCTTTAATTGGTTTTGAGTTATTGACTCATCAAGGTTTAGTAACTTGGCTAAGTAGTTTATAAGCATTGAGCAAATTCATCTTATAGATTCACTCCAAATAATTAATTCACCATTTTGACCTCCTGCACCTAGTCTTGTTCCTGTTAAATCCCAAGCTAGACAAGCAAAACCCCTAGGTGCTCCTTCTAAAATTTGTCCTATTCCCTTAGCTTTATTCCATAAACATAAGCAACCATCATCAGCAGCGGAAGCTAATAACAAACTGTTCGGTTGAAAAGCTAAAGCTTGTATCTTACCGTTATGTAACTCTAGTAATTCTGCATACCAGGTATCTTGTCGATTATCTTTTTTCCAGATAATAATTCCCTCAACAGTTGCAGTTGCTAGTATCGACGGCTTCTTATTTAGAGATGTTGACCACGCTAAACTAGATATTTTTCCTAAAAAGCCTTGCATTGCCCAAGGATTAGGATTACCATACTCTAAAACTATGGCAGTATTATCTAAGTTGGCAGAAGCAAAATATTGGCTATCTGGAGACCAACTAATAATTATGCTGGCTGAAGGTAAATCTAGAAGATAGGGATCATCATCCCAGCAATCAGTCTTCCAAATTTTGACACCTCCATTACCAGCGATCGCCAAATCTTTGCCGTTTGGTCGCCAAGCTATATCGAGGATGGAGGAATCCTCATAGGCTAAAGTAGTAACAACATTTTGAGTCTGTGCATCCCAAATTTGAACATAACGTCCCAAGCTAAAAGCCAATTGATTACAGTTTGGATTCCAATTTAGTTTATCGATCCATTTGGGTGCATTATTTAAAGTAGAAATTAAATCCAAAGAGGATGTTTCCCAAATTTTTACTTGACCATCTTGTCCTCCTGCGGCGAGAAATTTACCATCATAAGAAAAAGCAAGACAATCTATTGATTCTATTCCAGTAGTTGATAAAAAAGTCAAAAAACCATCTTGCCATAATACTATCTCACCTGCTGCCGAACTTGCTGCCAACAGAGAATTTCTAGACCAGGTTACTGCGGTTATATATTCTGAGAGGTTACCCTGCCATTTCGGTTCAAATATTTTTTGTTTGGCCATTACACTAGACATTTACGAAACTCTTCTTGCAATTGAAATCCATCTAGATTGCGACCAATAAATACTAATTCATTTTTGCGAACTTCTCCCTCTCGCCAAGGACGGTCTAGTTGTCCATCAAAGAGCATGTGTACCCCCTGAAAAACAAAGCGATAATTTTCTCCAGCAATATTTAAAATTCCTTTAGTACGGAAAATATCAGGTCCTTTTGTTTGTAGCAGTTGACTTAACCAGTTGTTGAGTTTTTCTCCATCTACAGATCCTGATTCTACAATTGCATAAGAATAAACTGATTCATCATGTTCATGAGCATCTTCTGTCAAAAATTCTGGGTCTATTTCCAAGGCACGACTCAGATTAAAGGCTTGTATTCCTAGTATGGCTTCCATGTTTAATTCCGCTTTTTGAGTCCGATATATTTTGGCCATTGTGTTCATCTTTTTAATTTTACTTTCTAATTCCTCTAAGGCTTCAGAGGTCACTAAATCGGTTTTATTCAGAATAATCACATCAGCAAAAGCAATTTGTTCTTGTGCTTCATCAGCCTCCCAGTGTTGATGAATATGTTTAGCATCTACAACAGTGACAACTGCATCTAAAAAAATTTTATCTCGCATATCTTCATCGACGAAAAAAGTTTGAATGACAGGGGCAGGATCTGCCAAACCAGTAGTTTCTATGACTAAATGGTCAAACTTATGGCGACGCTTCATTAAATTTCCGATAATCCTAATCAAGTCACCTCGAACTGTACAGCAAATACAGCCGTTATTCATCTCAAAAATTTCTTCATCAGCATCAATCACTAGTTGATTATCGATGCCCACTTCTCCAAACTCATTGACAATTACAGCGACTTTTTGACCATGTTCATAGGTAAGAATGCGATTAAGTAAAGTTGTTTTTCCTGATCCTAAATATCCTGTGAGTACGGTTACGGGCACTTTGGATGATGATTCTTGAACTATCATAAAAGCAATATTATAATAATGATTATCATTATTATAAACTAAGAAAGAAATAATCACTTCACTGAATCTTGAAGTTTATGACAAAATACAGGTTTTATTCAGACCTTGCATCTTTATCCAAAGTTACTGGTTGTGGTTGAGTAATGAGTAATGAGTAATGAGTTTTGAAGTAAGAAGTAATGAGTAAGGAGTCTTGAAGTCTTGAAGTAATATCAAGTCCGTTTAATCAATTATATCATTTCAAAGGACTCATGAGGTTGTACCTAACTCGGAGCCTCCGTGCCTCGGTGCCTCCTGCCTCAAAAGGATAACTTTTGTACCTCACCAGCTTTAAAAAGGCTATATTATGAGATATTGATGCAAATACTTAAAAACTATCTTTCTCCCCCTCTCCCCCCAGGGCTGTTTTGTTCATTTTTTTATTTCAAAATGTAACGTTTAAACAGTAGGCTTTTTACTATGTTTTTTAAAAGAAAAATAAATCCGAGATTTATTATTAGCAAAAAATCCCCTCTCCCTGCTCCCTGCCCCCTGCTCCCTGCTCCTCCTCTCCCCCTCTCCCTGCTCCCCCTCTCCCTGCTCCCCCTCTCCCCCTCTCGCCTGTTGCCCTATTTAGTACTTTTTTAGGCGTGCAAGTTAAGAGTTTTAAAAATTATTGCAATATTTCTGCTACTTGTTTAGCAAAATAGGTCAAAATCAAGTCAGCACCCGCCCTTTTAATACTGAGAAGAGTTTCTAAAACTACTTGTTTTTCATCAATCCAGCCTTGTTGAGCAGCAGCTTTAATCATCGCGTATTCCCCTGAAACGTTATAAGCCACTACAGGCAAATTAGTCATTTGCTTCACTCGACAAATAATATCTAGATAAGCTAAAGCAGGCTTAATCATGACTAAATCTGCACCTTCTTGAATGTCTAATTCTACCTCTTTGATTGCTTCTCTAGAATTAGCTATATCCATCTGATAAGTTTTTTTATCTCCAAATTGGGGAGTGGATTCTAAAGCATCTCGAAAAGGACCATAATAAGCAGAGGCGTATTTAGCAGAATAAGCCAGAATTCCTACATGATAATAACCTTCAGCATCTAATGCTTGACGAATAGCTCCTATCCTACCATCCATCATATCAGAAGGAGCTACAAAATCAGTACCTGCTTCAGCCTGTGATAGAGCCATTTTTACTAATACTTCCACTGTCTCATCGTTGAGAATTTGTCCATCTTTAACAATACCATCGTGTCCATAAACGGAAAAAGGGTCTAACGCTACATCAGTAATCAGAACTATATCAGGAATTTTTTCTTTAATTGTTTTAATGCTACGTTGAACTAAACCATTAGGATTATAACTTTCTTTACCTTGATTATCTTTTTTTTCTGCCTCAATCAAAGGAAATAAAGCAATAGCTTTAATTCCTAAATTACTAGCTTCTTGAATTTCTTTTAAAAGTAAGTCCAGAGAATAACGATAACAGCCTGGTAAAGAAGATATTTCTTCTTTTTGATTTACCCCCTCTCGAACAAAAACGGGATAAATTAGATCATCAATTTTCAGTTCAGTTTCTCTAATTAAACTACGTAAAGCAGGAGTGCGACGTAGACGACGTGGGCGATAAAGTAAAGTTAAGGAAATATTCTTAGACAAATCGTTCATTATTTTCTTCTTAATAATTATATTTACAATTATTTAGCTAAACATTGATTTAACCCTTGACGGATTTCTGAGGCATTTAAATTACGACCAATGAAAACTAATTGGTTACGTCTAACCCCCTGCCATTTATCAGTATTAATGTCGTAGCGCTTACCACTTAGTTGAAAAATATGACGCAATTTACTCTCAGCAAACCAAATAATTCCTTTAGCTCGAAAAACATTATTTAATCTATCATCACACAAAAAGTTTTGAAATTTATCTACCCGAAAAGGGCGATCGCTTTCAAAAGATACGAAAACAAAACCATCTATTTCTAGATGATGAGAATGATGATCATGATTATGGTCATGGTCATGATTATGCTCATGTTGGTGTTCTATTTTTTTATCAGAAAAAAGATTAAGATCCGATAGTCCTAGGTCTAAAATAAGAGGCAGAGGAACTTGACCATATTGAGAATGTAAAATTCTTGCTCCTGCTTTGATTGTCTGTATAGTTTTTTCCAAAAACTTGATTTGATTTTCTGGAATTAAATCAGTTTTATTGATGATAATAATATCTCCGTAAGTTATTTGTGTTAAAGCTGCTTGGCTTTCAAAATGTTCAGCCGTAAAAGCTTCGGCATCAACTAAGGTTAAAATAGAATCTAATCGCACTAAATCCCTTAATTCTGTACCGACAAAGGTCCAAGCTATAGGTAGAGGATCTGCTAATCCAGTAGTTTCGACTATTAAATAGTCTACCTTTTCATCTAGTTCTAACACTTGATAGACAGCTTCAACTAAATCATCATTAATGGTGCAACAAATACAACCATTACTCAGAGTCACCATATTTTCGTCAACCGATACTAATAACTGACTATCAATATCAATATCACCAAATTCATTAACTAAAACAGCCACTTTTAAGTCTTGATTATTAGTTAAGATATAGTTAAGAAGGGTTGTTTTACCACTGCCGAGAAATCCTGTAATAATGGTCACAGGTAATCCCTGTTTAGGGATATTTAGGGAAATAGTTGATTCGGGCGATTGTTGTTGAATCATAAGTTTATAGAAGTGAGAGATTAGGAAAAGATGTGAGAAGATAGCCCACATCGTCATGACACGCAGCACAAACTTTTTAAGTATTAAAACGGGGTTGATGAGCGATTAAATTCATAAATTCTTGTCTAGTTTTTGCATCATTGGCAAATACACCTCTAACTGCACTAGTAGACGTCCATGATCCAGGTTTTTGTACACCACGCATTACCATACACATGTGAGTTGCTTCTACTAATACTGCTACTCCTTGAGGTTGAAGCAATCCTTGTAAAGCGTCAGCTATTTGGGCCGTTAAGCGCTCTTGTACTTGTAGGCGTCTTGCATACATTTCACATATCCGTGCAATTTTGGACAGTCCAATAACTTTACCATTGGGAATATAAGCAACATGTGCTCTGCCTAAAATTGGTAAAATATGGTGTTCACAAGAGCTAAATAGATCTATATCTCTTACTAATACCATTTCTTTGGTATTTTCGTGGAATACTGCCCCATTTAATAAGTCATCAAGAGTTTGATTATAGCCAGAAGTGAGAAATTTTAAAGCTTTTACCACACGCTTAGGAGTATCTTTGAGTCCTTCTCTCTCGGGATTTTCCCCTAGTCCTAATAATAGGGTTTTCACTGCTTCAATCATTTCTGCTTCCGTTACAGTAGGTTTTGCTTCTGTAACTAGTCTGGGGTTGGATGGTGTTAAGGTCATGAGATTAGATATTGCCTTTTAGTTTTAAAATGATAATCATTATCATATTATCACACAGTATAGTCAAATTAAATCATGTTTAGTAAGACCCGCCACAATTAAATCACTCGCCTTTCTTCCTCCTGCTAAATTACGAGCCACTGGACCAACTCTTAAAGCCGCTAAACCGCCCATCAGAAATATTTCATTCTTCCCTAAACGCAAATATTCATCTAAGACAGGTAAACCATTGATAATTTCACCAGTACAAGTAGTTAAAATATCAGTGAGTAGAGGATGCTTACTAATATCGAACTGGGTACCCGTAGCTAACCAAATGCGGTCGCATTCTAGTTTTTCCCCATTACTACAAGTCAATAACCAGCGATTATTTTGCCATTGAGCGGATTTTACTTGGCAATTTTCTACTAATTCTACTTTCCCAGCTCTTACTAATCTATTTAATTGGAGCATCATTTCTGGAGTAACAGAACCACCATTACGAGCTTGTTGAATTATTTCCCAACGTCGATGCCAATTAGTTTCACAGGTAAAACCTTTGAGATATTTTGGTCCTAACCAACCAGGATCTGCATCAAACAACTTGATTTGTAAGTTTCTTCTAGTCATTAGTATAACTTGGGCACCTCTTTTGATAGCACCCAAAGCTAAATGACCACTGGTTAAGCCCCCTCCAATTATCAAAATTTTTTCTCCTTTTATTGCTAAATCAGCTAATTTAATTTGGTGAGAGTGACATAATTTTTCTGGAGGGTAGGGGGAAGAAATTCGGTTAACCCAATCTGGTAACTGAACTTGGCTATAATTGGTGGCTAAGATAACTCGTCTGGCTGTTAGTAAACTATCATCATTAAGAAATAGTTGAAACAATCGATGTCTAGATTTTCTCAAAGGAATGATTCTAGTCACTTTTCCTCGATAAACACTGTTACATAATTGCCAATCTTTGATAACTTTGTGGCAAAAATCCTCAAATAATTGAGTACCAGGTAAATCATAGGGAGGAAATAATTCAGAACCCCTATTTTCGGCGAAAGCCTTTAAAGCATGGGGATTAGGTTCAGGATGATGTACAGCAGGAGATCTTAGATGTGCTATTTCTAAGGCGGAAAACTGTTGTCGCCAATTAGTCAGCCAGGTTCCAGTGGGGTCTATCACTATGAAGCGTTTACGCCACTTGGGTTTTTTCTGCAATAAATGGGTTACTACAGTTAAAGCTTGGGGTCCTGCTCCTATAATGGCTATATCGGTTTTACTGGGTAGGCAGTTTAATTCCATGGATATCTAATTGCCACTATTTTGGGAACGAAAACGACGCCAACCGAAAATTAAACTTAAACTAATGGAAGCAGCAATACTCCCTGGTTCTGGTATAGGAGTATAATTAGCTGTACTTGTGACGGTGTAGGATTCACCAGGTAAAAGGGTAAATTCCCACTGAAATGCCATAGCATTGTCACTTGCAGGGATGGGAAAAGGTGTATTTAGGGGTGGGGTATTACTTAGAGTAGTTGCCCCATCGTTGTCTAAAAAGAAATTGTTGTAAAGGGTAAAAAAATCGTTAATTTCGTAGCGATTTGGTGTAGGTGTGACCTCCGTGAGAATTGATAAAGGTCTAGTATCGCTATTCAGGATAATTGTACCTGGGTCCAGGGCGATCGCCTGATCCCTTTGGTCTAGTTGATTAAATTTAATATCCCAATCGTTATAGTCAAATAAGTTGATTTGTTGATTTTCAGAACCCAGATTAGTTAAAGTGACTGATTTACTGAGCAAAGATTTATTGCTTCCTGATTCTCCTCCTTGCAAACTGTAGTTAACTTCTGCTTCTAATTCTGTCCCTAGATATGTTAACTGTAATTGCTCTGATGTGGGTTGATTGACCGTGGGTGTATCATCGATTCCTTCTAAAAAAACCGACTCGTTATCAACTTCTCCTACACGGTAGTAGTAATTGGAAATAAAGACATTATCTGGACTACCTTCTACAAACCAAACCGTAATGCCATTGCGATCATTGACTTCTACTTCACTATTACCACTAGTTAAGGTAAATGATGCTGCTTGAACTCCACTCCAACTTGCTACTAAGGAAACTAGACTTAGTAGAGAGCTTCTCAATAGTTTTGCTTTCATCTGCTAAAAATAAAAATGATAATCATTCTTATAATAACAAAAAAGCAAGAATAGGAATAACTATTCTTATTTGGCGATCGCTACAAATAGTTGACAGCTAAAATAAAAATGTATGTAAAGTTTGAGCGATTTGAAATTTGTGACTAAGCCCAAGGATATTTGCCAAGTACGTTGTTTTAATATTGAGCTAGTTACTAAAGCTAGTGAAGCACTTCCCAATGATGATTTACTAGAAGAGATGATGGTTATTTTCGGCGCTTTAGCTGATAAATCACGTTTGAAGATTCTTTATGCTCTTAGTAATGGAGAAGAACTTTGTGTTTGTGATGTGGCAGCAATGCTTGAAATCAAGTTTGCCGCGGCTTCCCACCACCTGCGAAAACTTCGTGACCTCAAAATCCTCAAATATAGGAATGATGGTAAATTAGCTTATTACTCCCTGAGAGATAGGCGTGTAGCTGAGATCCTTCACCACGCTCTCCAGTTGCTTGTAGATTAAAACATTCTCATGAGCGCTTGAATATTGTTTTTTTGTGCTAATATTCAAATGTTAGTTTGAACGTTAGAAGGTGAGAATTGAGCTATGGGTGATAATTGCTGTCAAGCCAAAGCCTGCGAGTTATCAAAGCTGAGAAAACAGCAAGCCAAAGTGCTTTGGGTGGTTTTGTTGATTAATATAGTGATGTTTGTGATTGAGTTTTGGGCGGGGATGCGAGCAGATTCTCTATCCTTAACTGGTGACTCGTTGGATATGCTAGGAGATGCCCTGGTTTATGCAAGCAGTTTGTATGTCCTGAATAAGAGCATAAAAGCTCAGGCAAGAGCGGCTTTTCTGAAAGGAATAATTATGTTTTTATTTGCGATCGCCGTTTTTGCCAGAGCAAGTTATCAAATATTCATAAGCGCCAATCCAGAAGCATCAATTATGGGAACAATTGGATTTGTGGCGTTAATGGCTAATTTATTGTGTTTGTTACTATTAACCCGTCATCGGGAAGATAACCTGAATATGTCTTCAATTTGGTTATGTTCTCGTAACGACATAATTGCCAATACATCGGTGCTTGTTGCAGCAGTACTAGTTTTTCTGACTCACTCCATCCTACCAGATTTGATTGTTGGTTTATTACTAACCTTTGTTTTTGCTAAGTCAGCCGGAAAAGTATTGTCCCAATCATGGCAGGAGATGCAATAATATCAAGCTAAATATTTGCAATAAACCTATTGTAGCTAAATGAGAAAAGTTGTCAAGTAATTTATGTGACTTTTTATTAAAACTAATGTCAAAGGCTTTGAAAACGAGGGTTTGCTGACTTTAAGACTAACTCTGCCAATACCGAAAGCAAGTAAAGTATAATCCCGCCGATAATAAAATAAACAAGAATAATAAAATACCAAAATTATCCCATTGCTTCATGATTAACATCATTTCCAACAAGAAGAGAATAAACTGCCAAGGAATAGCAAGACAAGTAGCGATGATATCTCGTTTATTTTCCCTGTGAGTTTTAGCTTGAAGATGATTAGGTAAACTCTTACTAACCACTCCCCAAAAACCAAAAGGTCTAGTTACCTGATAAAAATTAGTAATAACTTCTAAATTAGTCTCTCTAGTTAATAGTGTTCCTAAAATACATCCGACAAGAGAACAAATACTCGGAACCAAAAACAGAATATACTCTTGGAATTGAGGGAAATCAACCAAAGGTAAAATAACTGCTTTAGTCATTATAGCGGCAACTAAACCTACTCCCGTACCAATAGCAAAACCATAACCATTAAATCGCCACCAATACCACCTCAATACCAAAGGAATAAACAATCCACTCCCTAACCCTAAGGTTAACCAACCCCAAATATCATTAATATTATCAACATAAAAACTAAACACTAATCCTATAGCAACAATTACAATAGAAGCTATACGCCCTTGGTTGACTAATTGTTGACTAGAAGCTTCTGGCTGTAGATAAGCTTGATAGATATCTTTTACCCAATAAGCCGCACTAGCATTAATAATAGAATCAAAAGTTGACATACCCGCCGCAATAAAACAGGCAACTAACAATCCTTTGATGCCAGTAGGAATATACTCACCAATTACAATAGGGAGAACTAATTCTGGGTCTGTAATTGTCTGATATTTGAGACCATAATCTATTCCCAGTATGGCTAAGGCTGTAACCAAGGGATAACGAAAAGATAATAAGAAAATCCAGAATAAAGACAGTAAACCCACCTCTTTTTCACTCTTAGCGGCAAAATAACGTTGGGTCACATAACCATCACCACCAGCCGCCCCTTGAAGAAGGACTTTAAACAGATAAAATAAAATTGCTCCAGCAAATAAGTTAAAAATTCCATAATCCCCAGGTAAATCTAGTGTAACTGGAGGAATAATACTACTCCATTCTGTTATATTCCATTCTTGTAACTGTGTTGTACCCGGAAGGGAAATAGTAAAATTATCTGGCAAATCTACTGTAGTCATTGCCAGAAAACAAATATATAAAATAGCAATAAAAATAAAAAATCCTTGGAATATATCTGTGAATACAACTCCATAGAAACCACTCATGGCTGTGTAAATCAAAGCGAAGACAATTAACAAAATTCCCGCTAATTTATCATCAATCCCCAAAAATTGCCCTAGGAATTTTCCACCTCCCACAGCAAAATATATTATTGAACCAATAGCAAAGACAATATTGGCTATAGCACTAATAATTCTAGCGATATTCCCTTCTTTACCTGAACCAAACCGTAACTGCATCCATTCAGCTACAGTCATTACCTGGGAACGACGATTCCATTTTCCCATAAAAGTCATTAAAACAGCTAAATATAATCCTATACCGCCACGAATTTCTATAAATAATCCCTTAGTGCCCAAAGCGTAGACTAAAGCAGTTATAATCATTGTACCTGCTATATCTGTATTAGAAGTCATTCCTGAGGCACCTAATACCCACCAAGGTAAACTACGATTTCCTAGAAAGTAAGAATCTATTCCCGTTGAGGCTTTTTTTTGTAAAAAGACTCCGCCAATGACAATCAAGATTAGGTAAATTGTGATAATTATGTAATCAATTTTTTCCATGATAAGAAACAATTGGGCGATCTTTCAGCAAATGTATAGCCTTGTGTGCTATACTACTAACCAGGTAAACATTATTGGCTTTACCTGATAATCCCTGATTAGATTAAAGTCATATTATAGCTCAAAGGATTACACGAAATCCCTGATGACACTTTCCTCTTTGCCTTCTTTCTGCTTAGATAATTCTACAATTTTTCTTAAACCCCCTTGTAGGGTGCGTTAACGAAGTGTAACGCACCGATGATTATCTTGTCTTCAGAAGCTGATCTTTTTATTTAGTTACACTTTCCTCTTTCTCTTTCTTTGTGCTTAGATAATTCGGTGCGTTACGGGCTTCGCCCTAACACACCCTACAATTACTACAGCTACAACTACTAATATAATGTTGGATTTCGTGACAAGGGCCCAACCTACAGGTTACTGGCTTCTTACTTCAAAACTCATTACTTATTACTCATTACTCATCTAGCGGTGCGTTACGGGCTTCGCACGCTTCACACCCTACTATTTTTCTTAAACCCTCTTGTAGGGTGCGTTAACGAAGTGTAACGCACCGATGATTATCTTGTCTTCAGAAGCTGATCTTTTTATTTAGTTACACTTTCCTCTTTCTCTTTCTTTGTGCTTAGATAATTCGGTGCGTTACGGGCTTCGCACGCTTCACACCCTACAACTACTTCACACCTTACAACTACTAATATAATGTTGGGTTTCGTTCCTCAACCCAACCTACAGGCTACCTTCTTACTTCAAAACTCATTACTTATTACTCATTACTCATCTAGCGGTGCGTTACGGGCTTCGCACGCTTCACACCCTACTATTTTAGATACGCTTGTATTGATTTTTGAGTGAGGCACGTTTGAAAAGAGTCATGTAGTCAGGAAAAGCTATATAATTTTATTAAGCATGAAATAGGACTACACTTTAAATACAAACTGTGTGATTTTCTCAAAAAAATAAATGATTTCAATTCAAGAAAAAATTAAACTTGCTATTATTTGGTGTCTGGCAGATAATCATCTGAGAGAAAGTAAATATAATTTAGCTTCACCAGAAGAGTTAAAAAGCTTATTAACAGCTAAAAAAGAATTTACTAACCTTTGGTCACAGGTAGAAAAACTAGAAACATTAGCTAATCAATTTCCTGATAATAAACAACAACTAAAACAAATAATTGTAGATTATCCCTTACTATGGTCAGAAAAAATTGGCCTAGTATATGGCGGAGCTACTAAAATTAAACAGTATGTTTTTAGTGCTGCTAAATTACCAGATATTCGCGGCGCGTCTGCTATTTTAGATAAAATTAATTTAGTCGATATTCCTAGTTTTTTTGGAGAAATACCAGGCTCCCAATATTCTCAAAGAGCAAAAGAATGGCTAGATAGAGAATACTCTCAACTTAGTAAAGCATTAATTCCTGAGTTGTTAATTTACTACAAAGGTGGTAATATTTTAACTTTTTGCCCCGCATTTTTAGTTGACGATTTAGCCGATGCTATTGAAAAACGCTACACTCAAGAAACGATTACTGCTAATTCCTGTGCAGTAGGAGCAACTTTTCGACCAATCGAGTTAGTTTTTGGTTTACTTAAAGATTCAGTTGATGAAACATTCTGGTTAGAAGATTATTTAGATAGTTTAGATAATAATTTAGTCAGCGCCTATTTTGAGCAAGAAGAAATAAAAGATCCTAAAGAGAAATTTAAAGCCCGTAAAAACTTTAATGAAGTAGTTACTAAACTAACTATCTTATTTAATCAAAGACGTAATGGCAATAACTATAATAGCCGCCCCTCTCGTCGTTATTCTATAATGTTAGAAACTCATCCCTATTTAATGACAGATGAGAGCGATCGCGCCTTGGCAACAACTCATGCAACATTACTACCACAAGATCCATATCTTTCTGAAACTTTAGCGAGAAAAAAATTAGTAGGGCAAATTACCAAAAGAGATAACGCTAGTATTAATTGGTATCAAACAACAGGCTTTGAATGGCAACCAGATAGAAATAATCTTACTAGTTGGGTAAAGCGTTTTGAAGAGTTTCTTGACGCAAACCCCTACTACTCCCAACTATATTATCAAAATCAAGAGCCAATCAAAGAAGCTCAAACTTTGATAGAAATAGGAGAGCAATCTAGAGGGTATGTGGCTTATATTTATGCAGATGGAAATAATATGGGGGGCTATATTCAACAAGAAATTAAAACCCCAGCCCAATATCAAAAGTTTAGCGAAGATATCTTTGAGGCTACCTCTAAATCAGTATATATGGCCATCGCTCAACATTTGCACCCCTATCAATTAAAGAATCTTCCTCCTGACAAAGATATTAGTAATAAAAATGGTGATTGGATTCATCCTTTTGAAATTATTACTATTGGGGGAGATGATGTTTTAATCGTAGTACCAGGTAATATGGGATTAGCGATCGCTCAAACAATTGGGATAGAATTTGAAAATATTCTCTTAACTAAAGGCGATACTTATTCTCTTAAAAACCCTAACCCTGATTCAGTCAGGTGTCAGCGCTACCGAAAAGATACAGCACTCTTAAGTAAATGTATTTTGAGCACCTCTAGCGGTGTCTTAATTACTTCTCACAATACTCCTATTTACTACGCTCAAAAACTATATAACCAACTGCTCAAACTAGCAAAAAAGAAAGCCAAATCCCTGAAAAAAACCCATCATTACTATAGCGGCACCATCGACTTTTTGAGTTTAAAATCTGTTAGTATGATTTCCTCTAATATTGAAGGCTTTCGAGAAGAAGGATTAACGGTAAAACCCATTTACAGTCAAACCCCTCTTAAACTGTATGCAGCACCCTATACCCTTCATGAAATAGCAGGTTTAATCAAAACAGCACAAGCCTTAGGCGTCTCTGAGTTTCCTAAATCCCAAATCTATCAAATTCGTAGTATACTAGCCCAGGGAAGAAAAACAGCAATATTAAACTACCGTTACTATACCGTAAGACTGAATGAGACCCAGCAAAATTTGATTAATCAAGAATTTGCCCAAGCTTGGTGTCAAGCTCAAAGTAATAACGGGAGTATAGCCCCCTGGATGTATCACAAAGATGAAGAAGATGGAGAAAATTACTACGAGACAATTTGGCGGGATTTAGTAGATATTTATGACTTTGTAGAAGTAAAAGAATTAGAAACAAGCGAAAAACTATGATTACAATTAACACTATTCTTAGTCAAAATAACAAAGAAATAATTGAGCTAACGGCAATTATAGAAACAGCTCTTTGTATAGGTGCAGGAGGCTCATCAGGCTCTTTAGCTGATAAAGCCATAGTGCGAGATGGGCAAGGAAAACTGATTATCCCCGCCTCTCAACTAAAAGGAAGAATACGTCATGAATGTGAAAAAATTGCCCGTGGTTTAGGCTGGGCAGTATGTGCCTCCCCTGGGGCAGAAACCATGTGCCCAGAAAGAGCAGGATTAACAGGGAATTTTCAACGCTCCCAATATCATCTCCAAGACAATTCCTATCCAGATAGTAAAAAACATCACTGTTTGATTTGTCAACTATTTGGTAATCCAACTCTTCCCTCTCGGATACTATTTGAAGATTTAGTTTGTCAAGAATTACCAGAAAACCTACCAGAAGTAATTCGCCCGGGAGTAACTATAAACCGTCGTCGGAAAACATCAGAAGAGCAAAAACTCTACTTTCTAGAAACCTCTCCAGTAAATATAGGCTTAGAATTCCAAGGAAACATAGAAATACTAGCACCTCTAAACTGGGAAGAAAACCTAAATCCAGACTACGCTAAAGCCCTGTTAATCGCCAGCTTGAAAAAAATTAACGCCCTAGGAGGAGCAAAATCTACAGGCTTAGGATGGCTACACTGGGAATTTAAGCAACTGCCACCGATTGCCGAAGGAGGGTGGAAAGACTTAATGAAAGCAAAGGTGGGAGAAAAATGACTACAAAAATTAAACTAGAGATTACCAGCTTATCTCCCCTAGCCATAGGGAAGAAAAAACCCGGATCCGTGAGTGAAGCAGAAGACTATATACGTGGCTCAGTAATTCGAGGAGCTATAGCCTCCTATCTACTAAGATTAGGAGAATTACCTGAAGCAGGAGATGACTTTCAGAAACTATTTATAGCACAAAACGCCGCCATCTTTACCAACGCCTACCCAGCACCCCACCTTCTCCCCGCCACCGCCGTTAGTGCTAAAGCCAAATCAGGTTTCCAACCCAAAGGTAACGGTGTATTTGACACCCTCATAGAGCGCTTTTGTGCTGAAAACTACGGCTTAATCTATAATCCCACCTGCCCAAAAGATTCTAGTAGAGTAGAGCCTTATGGTGGATTTTACCAACAACAGGGGCAACAATATCAAAGCAAATCACTAAGCAAACGTTTACTTACCCGAGTAGGAATTAATCGAAGTCTTGCCACATCTGAAGAAGAAATTCTCTACACCCTAGAAGTAATTAACGAGTATTCAGCAAAAGACAAAGAGAATGTTACCTACTTTGCTACAATTTTTCTAGAAGATGAGAATTTAGCTCAGGATTTAACTACATTGTTAAATCAAATTGACTTGCGTTTAGGGGGAAGCGCTTCTAGGGGTTTAGGAAAGGTTGCTGTTAAAGCCCAAATAGAAGCAGAAAATCAGAATATAAACACCAAAATTCAACAATTTAATCAACTATTACAATCTAGATGGCAGCAATGGTCAATTTTTAGCCCCAATCCCCCGAAGTTTCCCCAAAGAGTTTACTTTACCATCAATTTAGAATCAGATGGAATCTTTACCGAAAACTGGCAGCGCACCACCGTTATTTCTGAAACCATGTTAACCGAAGCAGCACAAATTGAAGATAATTCCCTACGACTAGAAACAGCCTATAGTAGTTACGATTACTGCTCCGGTTGGAATTGCGCTTGGGGATTAAAAAAAGATTTAGAATTAATTACCCAAAAAGGAGGCGTTTACTTATATAGTACGGAAAATCTAGATTTATGGCTAGAGCCTTTAGCTAAATTAGCCTGGAGGGGAATCGGTAAGAGAAATTTAGAAGGCTTTGGGCAAATTAGTATTTGTCATCCATTTCATTTAATTTTACGGGAGAATGCAGTATGAGTCAAACAACTAATTCAGTTTCTGAGTTACAAGATACCCTCAGAATCGAAAATGAGATTCGTCAATCCGAAGATAAACTAGTGCAAATGATTGAAAAGGCTTTAGACAAAAAAGATAGTTATGGTAAACTCGATAACTCACAATTTAGAAACTTATTAAGAGTTTCTACATCCACCGAAAGCCCAGAAGTAATTAAAAATTTTTTACGCTATCAATTAGGTAAAGATAAAAAATGGGGCAGAGGAAAAGATTCTTTAGCTATTACCATTATCAACGATATCGATACCCAAATACGCCAACAAGCCACAGAGATTGTGGGGAGTGAAGATGAAAATAAGCACAGAGAGATTTGGATTCGGTTAATCCGTCTTTATCTCGGTTATGGCGCGAGATATCTTGTTTATCTTCTTAAGTCTGATAAATCTAACAATAACAATAAGTAGTAGTAATTTAATTCTATGAGACATACATTAATTTGCACCGTTGGCACTAGTTTACTAGGTAATATTTCACGAGCTAATAATGAATTAACAGAAGCTTTTAATCAGCAAAATTGGCAAAAATTAGCTTTATTATTACTAGAAATAGATAATTTAGATCGCCTTTGTGGGGCAGAAATAAACTCAATTACCCGTATTTGCCAACAAAATCTACTCACCAATCAGCAGCGATTACTATTTTTAGTTTCCGATACAGAATCAGGAAAAAATTTAGGAGATATACTAAAATATTATTACCAGAATTCTCGTAATCAAAATCAATTTTCTCAAGTTGAATATCGAACTTTAACCGGATTAAGAGATGATGATGTTAAAGCTTTTCAAAACCAAGGATTAAAAAATCTTGTCAAAGAAATTAGTAAAGAAGCGAGAACATATTCTCCCGAAACTCTCGCCATTAACGCCACTGGCGGTTATAAAGCTCAAATCTCTTTTGCAGGAATGATTGGTCAAGCTTTGGGTATACCTGTTTATTATCTCTTTGAAAAGTTTTCTGAGATAATTGAATTGCCTCCTCAACCTATAGCTTTAGACTTAACTATTTGGCTTAATTATTATCCTTTGTTTGAAAAGTTAGAAACTGAAGACGTTATCTATAAATCAGAACTAGAAATCGATATCACTGCTGATAATAGATTATCAGGTTTAATTGATCAAGAAGGAGAAAACGATGATTATTTCATTTCTCTTTCAGCAATGGGTATATTATTTAGTGAACGTTGTCGCTTTGAGTTTGCTAAACAAGAAAAAACCCTACTATCTATTATTCCTCAAGATGATACTCCCCCAGAAAAGAAAAAAATTAAACTCTCAGATGATCATCATGGCAATGATCAATTACTTAAGTTTAGTAAGAAACTATGTCAATCTCCCTATGTAGTAGAGATTGTTAATTGTTTACCGTTTAATCCTAAGACTGACAAAGTAATTAGAAGGGTAAAAGATAATGGCTTGATTGAATTTATTTTAACTTGGACAGATGCAGGTTATGGAGTTTGTATCAAAACCACAGGCAGAAACCAAGCAGAAACTAATACCATTGCTATTCATCTTCAAAATGAATTTGCTACATAATATCAGGAGAAGTTAATGTTTGATATTTTTAAAAATCGCTTAGAAATAGATGGAACTTTGACCACAGTCACTGCCTTGAGAGTTAGTGCTGGACGTTCTACTGAACCGATTGGTTCAGACTTACCTGTAGTCAAAGATGCCCTAAATTTACCATTTATCCCCGGATCTAGTTTCAAAGGCGCCTTGCGTTCACGTTTAGAAGCTTTTTTACGAGGTATAGTGGGGAGCGATCGCCATTTAGTCGCCAATCCCGCTAATGAAAATGAATGGTCAATTACTGCTACACAAATGAGAAGCATCAAAGAAAATTTTACTGATGATGCTGCTTTGACTAGAGAAATTATTGCTAATACTGACTATATATCTCGTCTTTTTGGTTCACCTTGGTTAGCTAGTAAATTTCAGGTAAGAGATTTAACTGTCATTCCCGAAACTTGGTCTAAACAATATCAAGATAGAGATGGAGTAGCCATTGATCGCGATACAGAAACCACTGCTGATAATAAACTATATGATTATCAAGTAGTACCTGCTGGCACAGCTTTTCAAGTGAAAATTATCGTAGAAAATGCCGAACCATCAGAACTAGGCTTATTAATGATTGGCTTACACCAGTTAAAAACCGAACAAATACCCCTAGGTGGAGGGAGATCCCGAGGTTTAGGAGTAGTCAGATTAGTTGTAGAAAAAATGCGCTGGTTTGATTACCCAGAAAATCAACCAGATAAACTCATAGAATATTTGCAAAAACTAGTAAATGATGATGACACCGCCTATAGAGATGCAGAAGGTATACAGGATGAGTGGGTAGCTGCCTTAGTCTCAGATCTTGCATCTTTATCAAAAGTTACTGGTGGTGGTTGAGTAATGAGTCTTGAAGTCTTGAAGTTTTGAAGTAAAAGAATTGATCCTAACCACTTAAAAATTGATTTTCGCCTGTTGGCCTATTTAGTACTTAAAGTTAGTACAAAACTACTAATATAATATTTATTGTACTAAATTAGCTCGGGAGAAAACTTATTTATACTCAAATACAAAACAAAATAAGCCATGCACAAAAAATTAGTTAATTACTGTAGTCTTACAATAACTATTAGTCCCGAAGGACCAATATTAATTAAATCTGGACAAGAAAGCGCAGATCCCACAAAACCAGACTTAGAATTTATAGAAACCTACCATCAGGGAGGTAAAACTATCTATTTACCCGGTAGTAGTCTTAAAGGGGCAATTAGAGCCCATTCTGAGAAAATTATCCGCAGTATTGGGGAAGATAAACGCCCTGAATCTCCCGAAAAACTTTGGGCGAGTGATCCCACTAATAATAGTAATTTCGACTATCTCAAAAATGAAACTTCTCAAAATAAATATCGCCTCTCTTCTTTTACCGATCAATTATTTGGTCATGTATATTTAGCTAGTCGTTTGCGTATAGAAGATGCCTATCCCATAGATACTGCCGCACTTAAATTAGAAGAAAGAAATGGTATAGCCATAGATAGAGTATTTGGGTCTACGATAAAAGGAGCACTATTTAACTATCAAGTTTGTACTGGTGGAGAATTTGAAACCACAATTCACCTCAAAAACTTTACTCTTTCTCAACTAGCCTTAATTGGTTTAGTGTTGAGAGACTTAAACGAAGGCTGGTTTGGCATCGGTTTTGCTAAATCTAGAGGAATGGGAAGTGTCACAGTTAAATTAAATAAAGCAACCGTTACTTATCCCCATTGTTTACTTATCGATGAGAAGATTAAAGCCTTAGGAAGTAATAAAACTTGGCCAACTAAATATTTAATAGGGGTTGGAGAGTTTTTAACTCCTCAAGAAGTAGCTGACTATGGCTTTCCTAAAGATGATGCAGTAGAAACTTCCGTAGATGCAAAACCTATGGAATTAGGTATCGGTGTTAACTTAACTTGGGAAGGAGAGAAAATAGTAAAAAACTTATTTATCAAAGCGACAAAAAAATGGAAACAATTGTTAGAGGGGTTAACTGTATAAATGTCTTTTGTTGGCACTAAAACTGTTACCAAATCAGAATTCAACAGTATACTTAAACAAATGAATTCAGAATCCTGCTGGTATTTTTTACGCTGGGTAGACCGTGTATCTGGTTTTATCAAAGGTATCCCCACAGAAATACCCCCAGAAGGACAAATATTTAATTCAGATTGGGAATTACGCTGGCAAGCAACACCAAACAAGTATTCTTTACTGTTGTTAAGTCAAACTAGTAACTTATTTGATTTTCATCCCCTAGGCAATAATTGGGAAACACAAATACGCAAAGCATATCTTTATCCCAAAACAGAAACACGTTTTCCCAAAGGTATCAAAGTTAGTCAGGTAAATATCAATCAATGCTATTTTCGCGATCGCCAAACCGCCACTATCCATTTTATTGCTTTAACAACTAGAACATTATGACTTATAGACCCAATAATCAAGAAGAAAGAGAACCAAAACCATACTCTTTAGTATCTTTTTCCCAAGATAACATTGAGAGAAAAAAGCCTAGTGGACATCATAAGTATAATCATAATCAACTTACAGGGAAAATCAACCTTAACTTAGAAGTAAAAAATCCTGTATTTATTGCCTCAGGAGTTGTGGGAATGGGTAGGGATATCAGTTCCAAATATAACAGCATTCCTCTAGTTAAACTAGCCGTTAAAGGAGGAGAATCACTATTAATTCCTGGTAGTTCTTTAAAAGGAGTAGTAAGATCCGTGTATGAGGCAATTACTGCTAGTTGTGTCTGCAAGATTAACTTTAAAAAGGAAAAATTGGCAGACAAGGTACCCTATAACTATCAACCCTGTAGTAAAAAAGAAAAACTTTGTCCTGCCTGTCGCCTGTTTGGCGCCATGAATTGGCAAGGAATAGTTAGATTTCCCGATGCAATCCCCTCTCAAGTCACTACTAGTAGAGGCTTTCTTCCCTCACTTCATTCTCCCGACGAGAATAACCAAGACTATTATAATCAGTCATCAGGGAAAGTAAAAGGACGAAAATTTTATTATCACGCAGCTAGTCCAGCTAATCCCGATGGTAGCGAAGGTATTCCCATTGAAAAGGTAGATAAAGGCTCAATATTTACAATAGAGCTAAAATTTAGTAATCTTACTCAAGCAGAATTAGGCACTCTCTTAACAGCATGGGGAGTGGTAAAGAAACATCAATTTCCCTTCAATATCGGCAGTGGAAAACCCGTAGGTATGGGCACAATTCAAGCAGAAGTTACCGAAATGCAGATTGAATCAAATCTAAAATCTCGTTATCTTACCTATGAAGTAGAGACAAATGAACCCTTAACAGGAGATAAACTTAAAACAGAAATAAATAGATATAGTCTCATCGCCGAACAAGAATTAATCAAAACTCCACAACTAAAAGAACTTAAAGAAATTTGGAAATATCCCACCGAGAGAAAAGCAGCATCAGGAATGTATTAATCTATCTACTATTATGCCAACAACTGAGAATTTATACGATTTAAGTACCCAAGAATGGGAAATAGTCCACGACTTGGCGATCGCCTTTGTCAAAGAACAATATAAAATAGATTCAAATTCCCAAGGAGTTAAAAACGAATTAGAAAAAACTATTACCTATCTACGGACTTTTATTACCGAAGCAGAGGCAGGAAAACGTTATTTTAGTTATTTAGAAACTCTAGTCACAAAAGGTAAAACCATCGGACATAGCGGCAACACAATTAAATACTATAAAATAATTAGCCGTCTCTATAGTGAGTATCTGAAAACTTATGAGAGTCAGCCAGAGACTCTGTTAGAAATTCTCGGTTGGGTAAAAAGATTATTTACTTATTACAATCTCACGGAGATGGGAGAAACAAACTTATCTCAACCTACTACTAAGTTGACTAAACCAAAACTAAAGAAAGCATCTCAAGCTACTACTAAGTTGACTAAACCAAAACTAAAGAAAGCATCTCAACCTACTACTAAGTTGACTAAACCAAAACTAAAGAAAGCATCTCAACCTACTACTGAGATGACTAAAACACAACCAAACAAAGCATCTCAAGCCAGAGAAAAAAATATTGAACTAGTTGAACAAAACAATCTAAAAGTAGGCGATTTAGTTGATGCTACCATAACTAATATAAAAGGTAATAATGTCAGTTACTTAGTTTTAAACTCTCTTAAGCGAACTACGAAAGAACCAAAACAGGCTAAATTATTAAAAGTTGAGCAAAAAGTCAAGGTAGAAATTACGCAACTAAATGATGATGGTAGCATCAAAAAAGTAAAATATCATGGAGAGAGCGATCGCTCCTTCAATAAAATACCTTTAAGAGATAGTTAGGTTTCGGTGCGTTACGGCAATCATTCTTGCTAATTTTGATTTCCCCAGTGTTATTTGTGCCTAACGCACCCTACAGGATTTTAAGTT
>NZ_JALKVM010000383.1:0-6098 GCF_057440575.1 Johannesbaptistia floridana | reverse complement strand
ACTCATTACTCATTACTCATTACTCATTACTCATTACTCATTACTCATTACTCATCCCCCATCAGTAACATTAGGTAAAGATGCGAGGGTCTGAGTTCATAGATGTTTCTAAGACCACATCATAAGTACACCAAGCTGGTTTTTGTTGTTCGATAATTAAATAAATTATTTTGAAGTAATTAATTAATTGACCATAAAAATTGATCACTAGAGATAGGAATAAGTTTAATGATTGTCTTTGCCAAAATGAAGTAGCAATTGCCAATGCTGCCTCTAAACAGCTAATGAAACTATTTAATTCTCTGGGGTCAATTTGTATTTTAACAATAAAGTGATAGGGATTTCCGTCTAAATAAGTGCTTTCATCTAGTTCGGATTCTTCAAGAATAAAAGGAGGAAAATAATCAATTATTTCCAGATCATCTTGATTAATTCCCGTGTATAAATGTAAATAGAGTTTTAGTCCAGCTTTTGTACCTCTTAGTTGATAAATTTTAATGGCATTAGCAATCAAGCGCCGCTGTTGTGATAATTCTAATTCAGGGAGTGATTCCCAACCTACCCAATAGGCTAAAAAAGGGAGCATACTTTCAGGCGCTATCATGGGATCTAAATAAGCCCACATTGCCTCAAGCTGGTCAACAATCGGTTCAAAAGTATTTTCAAAAACCTTGAGGAAACGACCAATAAAATTAATCTCACGATAGATTTCTGGTAAAAAATTTAAATATAAACTAGAACTTTCATCTAATTCTGTGGGATTATTAGTTTGACTACCAGTTGATAAAGCTGAGGTAGGTTGATTAATCGATAAATTTGATGTTGTGTACATAATCTTGTGAGCAACAAACTATTTGGGTTTTACCTATTTTGACTAAATCTTGATTAGCTAACTCTTGTGACTCAATAGCCACTTCTACTCTAGCTACATATAAGATATTGGGAAGAAATTGCATCAGCCAATAAATATCGGAAGCGTAAATATCTTCTTGAAAATTCCAACCTTTGCCTCTATATTCTCTTAAAGATTCTTTTGGCGCTTGAAGTAAATCTCGACCTCCAGTTAATGGGTCTAAAAATTTATTCAGCAATTCGTTAATATTTTCTTCTTCTTGTTCTAGATTTGATGATTTTTTGAGTTTAACCTGCATAGTGATTTTGATGGGTACATAATCTGGGTCTTTGAACTCCACATGAACCCCTATCAAGGTTTTTTCTGCTAATTCCTGTTCTAGTTTGTGTTTTAACTCTGTTTCTGCCAAATAAGAAATCTTAAAAGGTTTATATCGGCTTTTGTCTTGGTTATCAGGATGAATTACCAAAGTATAGAGATTAACCTGACCAGGAATTAAGCTATCAGTGGTACATAAAACTTTATCTATTTGTCCGCCGCCAATTTCTTGAGTGAGTATTTCAAAATCTTCCTTAGTGACAGCGCGATCGCGGTTTTTAAGAAAGTTAGGAACTTTCAGTGCGGCTTCCTGGAGAGATTGGGCATCACGACCACCTGTAGCCTGAATATGGTTAGTAACAGAATCTACATAGGGAAGAGAAGTTTTTAAAATTCTTAAGCTGTTGGGAATAACATTGCCACTAATTCCCCCACCACTGCGATACTTAGTAATAATAATTTCTGCCTCTTTGAGGGGAATCCTTCCTCGTTGGGCATTTTCTTGAATGTAATTTTCTTTGGTAATCTTTTCTAAGAGTTCTTCTTTTGTTTCTTGGTTTTTCGGTATGCGAGACCAATTAGATTCTAAAATTCGGGGCCCAAATTGGATCATTCCTTTTTGATTATCTACTACATAGTGTTTAGATTCTGAATTGGAATTAGCAAAATTAGCAACCTCCTCCCATTCTTCTTGTGTTCCATACTTAACTTTGATAACTTCTTCCTTTTCTTTTCTTTCTTCGATGCTTCCTAGTATTGGGGAAGCCGATACATAAAACCTTTGTCCTGGTTTACCGTCACTAATGCCCAAGATTTCCTCTTCCTCAAATCTACAGTTAGTAGCTTCAACTCTACCACCTATAGACCTAATAGAAAGTTCTTGAATTCTGGGAGAACTTACATAGCGGGATAGTTCAGCTTGTTCTACCTCTGGATTATCGCATACACACCGAATCCAATAACGAGACTCTCTATCTTGATTATCTGTAACTTCTTTTTTTAACTGCTTTGGTAGATAGAGAGTGATTTTCCCCGATGCAGTTACCATTCCGTTATCATTTCTAATATTTGTAGTAGCATTGAATCTAAATCCATAGGTTTGATCGTCTTCTTGTTTTTCTAAGATTGGTTGCCAAGACACTTCTGTTTCTTCTTCTCCTTCACACCAAGCTTGCCATAGTCTTGGAGGATCGTTAGAAGCGTTGACTCTTAGTCCTTCTGGCGCCGCAACTTCCCCCCTCAAGTCAATCTCTAAAATATTACTGTTTAAATCGCTATCACTGGCAATACATAAGTAAAAACTGTTACCTTTTTGCGGTTGACTAGCAAATATTTCTCTAAGTTGACTACCTGTACTTTGCCAATTATCAGCAGGAAGGTTTAAACTTCCTGAAATTTCACTGAGATTATCAAACTCAGCATTGTTATCCCTATATACGCCAATCAGTCGCGGCTTACTAATTACTAAATTTTCATTAGTGGAAAAAATAATCGATTGCTTATTTTCTGTGCGTTTAGTTCCTACTTCTGTACCTGCTTCAATCTCTAATTGATTATTAGCAGTGTTGAGAGATTGATGCTTAATGAAAAAAGTTAGTGGTGTTGTAGCGGCTTTTGGTGGTTCTAAGCGTATCCCTAATAGTTCTAAAAAACCTATATAGTTACGGCGGGGTATTTGATTAAACCTCAGCAACATCTGATCCGTTAACCAGGCAAACAATTCTACTAGGGTAATACCTGGATTACTTGGGTTAAAATCTGTCCACTCTGGACAGTATTGGGGTATAAGTGCCAGACATTCTTGATATAAATCATTAAACTGGCGATCGTCTAAATTACTTTTAGGTAATTCCGGTAAAAAATCAAAGTTAACGCGATCGTTAGGAGGCATTTACAGCTTTTCCCTCTGCTAAGTTTGTAAATAAAATGGATAAACTATGCTGTCAGGTTGATATGTTTGTTTGATACGATACTCAATTACAATATCTAATCTACCTATAATTGAGTTAGGTTCTACTAATATTTCTTCTAAATCAATACGCGGTTCCCACATCTCTAAGGCTTCTTGAACATAAAAACGTACTAAGTATAGAGTTTTAGTATCCATTGGCGCAAACAGTAGTTCTGAGAGTCTACAGCCAAAGTTGGGACGATATACTCTTTCTCCTAGTTTAGTCCCCAGAATAATTCTGATCGCTTCTTTAATTAATTGTCCCTCAGAACTAAGAGAGATCTGACCTTGGAAATTTACATCCAGTGGAAAGGACCAGCCTTTACCCAAATAGGCAAGTTCTTCACTCATACCAATATATATAAAATTACTTAGCTAAGTTTAAAATAACTAATTTTTTCATCACAGACTATTAGACTAAGGTCTAATTTACTTTTTTATAGATCACTCAGTAAGATAGTATCTGTTCCTACCTACACCACTAGCGCTAACCTTGGAGTCTTTATGGAGGTTTCCGATGGAGACAGTTTATGTCAAGGGTTCTGATTTAAATTTACCTCAACCAAATAAACTTTACCAGATTAATATTAAAAGTGATAAAACTACAATTATTGATATCTATAAAGATATAGATGGTGAAATTCTTGATGCTAGATGTGGTCAATCTAATGATGAGGTATACATCCTTCACGAAAAATACGGACAGTTCTACACAACTAAATTCAAACTCGATTCAAATCAAGCAAATAAACTTAAATCTATAGATCATGGACATAATAAGTTAATTAGTATAACTTATCAAAAAAATGATGATATTTTGTATGGTTATACCGAAGACAACAAAATTATCAAAGTTATTTTAAGTCAAGATGGACAAAATATAGAAGATACCCAGGAATGTGATTTTGTAACCCCTAATAAGGAAATCAAAACCATAGACTTAATAGATAGAAACGGTAACAAAGATTTAAGCTGTATTGTTAAAGATATCTCAGATAATAGTTATTCATTGTGTTCTATAGATTTTATAAATCTTGATGATAATAACAAGCAGGCACAATTAAGAGATAATGCACAGGAAATTAAGACTGACTCACATATAGATAGTTTAGATGATTGTTCATTTAGAGGTTTATATGCCTGGAAAAAAAATGATTCTAAAAAACTATATAAACTAGATTTAAATGATCCAGATTCTCTTACTTTGAAAGAAGTAGAAATTCATTTATCACCACCAAATCCCAGTTCACCACCAGCAGCAACAAACACTCAATCACAAACAACTCTAAATTCACCACCAGCAGCAACAAACACTCAATCACAAACAACTCAAAATTCACCACCAGCAGCAACAAACACTCAATCACAAACAACTCAAAATTCACCACCAGCAGCAACAAACACTCAATCACAAACAACTCCAAATTTACCACCAGCAGCAACAAACACTCAATCACAAACAACTCCAAATTTACAACAAGGCAACACTATGGTAGATATACAAGCAAAACCAAGCAATGGACAACCAAGCAATGGACAAGGAAAAGACGAAATAGAATTAACCTTTGCTGAAGTAGTTAAAACATATCGCAAAGTCAGAGAAGATTCTCTAGACAATATAGATATAAAAACTCAAGCAAAAAAAGAGAAAAATATAGATGAAGCAAAAGAAGTAAAAATAAAAATTATAACCAATGAAGGAGCAATTTATAAATCAGAAAATTTAGAAAAAATTAACTTAGAAGCGGCTATTTTTGATGACAAATATCAATTAAATAATATAAATTTGCAGTCAGCAATTCTCAAGGGAGTAAGTCTAAAACAAGCTCGATTAACTGATGTAAATTTAACTCAAGCTAACTTAGAGGGAGCAGATTTATCAGAGGCAGTTTTAATAGGAGTATGTTTAGAAGGTGCAAATTTAGAAAATATTAACCTAAAAGATGCTGTTTTAAGGTATGTAAATCTTAAAAATGCAAAAATGACTAAAGAACAATTAAGTAATGTCAAAGAAATGTTTAGTACGCTTACTTAAAAATAGAGAAACTAATATATAGCAATTCTTATACTGGTGAGGTACAGAGGTTATCGCTTTGAGGCACCGAGGCAGGAGGCAGCTATGCTGCTATGCTGGTGTTTTATGTACCTCATGAGTCCGATAAACGCTATATTATAGAGAATAATAATAAATTCAAAATCAACTAGGGGCGGATCGCCAATCCCGAGAAATTTGCAGGAATTGAAAATTCTTACAACTTAGAATATGACAATGCTATTTAATTATTTTTGGTTAATGGTGATCGCTATTAATGTTATTGATGCTGCTATTGTATGGTGGAAAGTACAAAAGCGAATCGGAGAAAATCCCGCGTTACGACCTGGATATTTAACCTTAATTAAAGTGTGTTTGCTGGCAAAAAGTGTTCCATGGCTAGTTATGGGTATTGGAGTTATGAAAGCAGGTTTGTCATACCAAGATTATCTAGATCCAAACCGCAGTAATCCTTGGGTGGTTGCTTGGTGGCTATCTTGGTTGTTTATATTACTGTTATATTTTTATTGGATTTGCTTTCGACAAGGTGCAGAAATACTCATCAGATATCCCGGGATTTTGCGTCGTAACCGGAATAATCCTAAAAATTTTAAAATTGAAGCAATTATAAGCTTATTTATTTTTGTAGTTGCTACTATTGTGTTTTTTGCTCAAAAGCCATCTTAACTCAGATCTTGCATCTTTACCTAATGTTACTGGTGGTGGTTGAGTAATGAGTAATGAGTAATGAGTAATGAGTAATGAGTAATGAGGGTTCTACCGAGTGAACTATGCTAAATCTTCAATTGTTTTTAGCATAATTGAGTCTGTAGAACCAAAATCAACCAGGGGCGATCGCCAACCGGGAGAAATTGGGGAAAGTAGCTATACTTAGAGCAAAGCACCAGTACTATTGTACTAACTAATCCTTATTCAAAATTGAT
>NZ_JALKVM010000382.1:0-47267 GCF_057440575.1 Johannesbaptistia floridana | reverse complement strand
GTTATCTTACTTGTGATTGACTACAGAAATCTTCGGCCTAACGCACCCTACTACTACTAATACTACTCATTACTCATTACTTATTACTCATTACTCATGTTTGGTGCGTTACGGCAATCCGTTATCTTACTTGTGATTGACCAAAGATAACGACAGCCTAACGCACCCTACTACAAGTACTACTTATTACTTATTACTTATTACTTATTTGTAATCGAATTTAGTAGTTACTCGTATTCTGCAACACTGAGATATTCCTGCTTATTACCGAAAAACGAATCAAAAATCTGACGATGACGCTTTAACCCAAATTCATCAAGACGAGACTCATATTGACTAACCCAGTCAATCAATGAGTTTAACATGGACTGTTGTGCTTGAGGGGAATCAAATTTACTAACTTCCCAAGGACGTTGAAGACAATGAGTAATACAAACCTCAACACCGGGATTGAGAAACCGCAATTCATCACAGTAGGGGAGTGCGGCTTCTACTAAATCGCCGTAGCAACCTTCTATAATCCAGGAATCTTCTTGTTTAATAAATTCTTGAAGTAATGCGATACTTTCAGCTAAGGGCTTTCTTTGGATATCATAATTCCAGGCAATGTCATCAAGAGACAAATAGGCAATTGTTTGATTACCTATTAGCCGTTTTGCCATAGTACTTTTGCCAGCACCAGCATTACCTAGCAGAATAATTTTCATTTCTTAAGTTTTAGGAATTTCTGCCAAAAATGCAAAGGAGAAGTCTGGGGATTATGTCGATTCCATTCACGATTGATATGACCCAACATACGATATTTGATATCATACTTTTGAGCAAAATCGATGTTTACTTCTTCAGCTAAATTACCAAATTTAAAACCTTCCGGTAAAAAATGAGCAGCAAGAGATCTTCTGCGTAAAGATGGATTAGTGCCAGCAATTGACCCATGCACTATTTTAGATCCCCAAAAGAAGATATCACCTTTTTTAATTGGTGGTGCATACATAAAATATTTTTCCGTGGCTAACAAAGCATCAATTTCTTGCAGGAAACTATTAAAAATTGCTAACCCCTTAGTTTCCTGATTGTAAGTAGTTTGAGGCTGGAAATTTTGTGTCCCAGGATAGACAAAGAATCTAATTCCTTCATGAGGAATATCTTCTAAAGCAATCCAAGCAGCAATTAAATAACCGTTTGGTTTAGTATCTAAATAAATCCAGTCTTGATGAGGTCTAGTGGTTTTTTGGTCAAAAAACATGGTTTGGGCTAAATGATAAGGTCCTAAACCACTAATTGCAGTCAAGGCTACTTGTAACTGAGGATTAGCTGTGACTTTGAGTATTTTATCAGCAAACTTGCCTTTAGTTCCTTTTTGGTAGCAATGGGGTTGCAAAAAAGCATTACTAACACCTCCATAGTCTGTATAGCGATTAGTTTCCCATTATTTAGACTGACGTAGATATAAATAGTCAGAAGTAACAATATGTTGATTATAAAAATCAAATAATTCTTCTAAATCTCTCGGATTAGTGGCACCTCGACAAATTATATAATTTTCCTCCTGAAAAAAAGATTGTGGATCTCTAACTTCACCCTGATGACCAAAGTATTTGAGCATTTTTTTGACAATCCAATAATTTAAATAGATTATGGCAATTTTTTCTATAATTTAACTTAGATATAAGCAAAAGGATAACCTCCATGCTCTGGCCATATAAAACCCCTGGTATTTCTGATCATCTGTTTGAAAGACTTCCCGGCATCCCCTTGAGTAAAAAGGAAATAAGACTAATATTAATTTCTGCTTTACAAATTCAAGAAAATTCAATAATTTGGGATATAGGAGCAGGAACAGGTACAATTCCTGTAGAAATAGGTTTACTGTGTCGGCAAGCAAAAATTACCGCGGTAGAAAGAGATGAAGAAGTGGCTAATTTAATTCGTCGTAACTGTGTTCGCTTTGGAGTAACTAATGTAGAAGTGATCGAAGGTAAAGCACCTGATTGTTTAAAAGATCTTCAACCACCCCCAGATCGTATTTGTTTAGAAGGTGGTAAACCAGTAAAATCCGTTCTCAAAGAGGTTTGGCAACATCTACAATTAAACGGTAAAGTAGTTGCTACAGCTAGTAATTTAGAGCATTTATATCTCCTCTCAGAAGGACTCGCTGAATTACAAGCAAGAAATGTAGAAGTTGTTCAATCTGCCGTTAATCGCTTAGAAACTAGAGGTCTTCAACAGGTTTTTGCCGCCCTAGACCCTATTTTTGTCCTTAGTGCTGACAAATTTTAACTAAGATTTGTTAACCTTTTCTTAACCCTTATCTAAAAGTATAAATGTTAATGACTCGTGTTTTGAGTGCTATAGTAGCCATCGCGATCGCCCTCACCATGATTATCCTCGGTAGTTGGTATTTTACTATTGGTTTTTGCATCATCGTTTTTTTAGGACAACTAGAACTATTTCAACTATTTCAAGCTAAAGGTTACGCTCCGGCTACGAAAACTATTTTAGTTGTTTCTCAAATTTTACTAGTTACTGCTAATGTAGCCCCAGAATTAATTACAGTAATTTTCCCCTTAGCAGGTGCTTTAACTTGTTTTTATCTACTTTTTCAATCCTCTCCTGCTACTATTGCTGATTTAGCAACCTCAATTTTTGGGTTATTCTACGGTGGCTATCTTCCTTCTTTTTGGATTCGTTTAAGAGTCGGTTCAGATGTAACCTTGAGTGAAAATAAACTATTTTTACAAGGATATTGGCCGGAGTCTTGGACTGATTTAAATAATTTTCCCTCAGCTTTGATGGTGACTTTATTAGCCTTTAGTTGTATTTGGGCGGCAGATATTGGCGCTTATATTGTGGGTAAGTATTTTGGACGCACGCGACTATCGTCGATTAGTCCGAAAAAAACCGTAGAAGGTGCTATTTTTGGCATTGCAGGCAGTCTGACTATGGCTGAATTAGGATCCTGGTATCTAGATTGGCCTTTTTGGGAAATTACTGGTGCTATTTTTGGTCTACTCATTGGTATAGTTAGCTTACTTGGTGATTTAACTGAATCAATGATGAAGCGGGATGCTGGGGTTAAAGATTCGGGGAAATTAATTCCCGGACATGGGGGCATTTTAGATCGCACTGATAGTTACGTTTTTACAGCTCCTTTGGTATTTTACTATATCACTATGCTCTTACCTTTTTTAGCTGTATAAATTCACCAATTCAATCAAGCTGTCTACTTCATCAACGGGAGTTCAAAGTTCAGGGTTAACTTTCATCAAACGGCAAAAGGATCTGGCTTTTGAGTCTCCTACAGACTAGAAAGGAACACCGAAACAACGAAATACCGAAGAAGGAGCAAAAAATGTACCTAACCCTTCTTGGGAAAACTCTAGATATGTAAAAAAAAATTTAGCAAATACCAGCAAAATCCTAGTTATTTTGTTATCGTAGATGTCAAAGCTCAACAATTTTTTTAAGTAACATGTATCATCTAGCTCCTCAATTATCAATAAACCAAGTCTTGATTAGATTCTTTCCCCCTTATTTTTAAGCCAAATAACTATAATTTCCCCATAATTAAGGAATTCTATGGTTTTGAGTCTTCCTGAGATTTCACAGACAAAGGCGTTGTTCGGGTATAACCAGATTCAGTTGCTAAAAAAAAATTAAAAAGTGTTACCCAAATGAACCAAATTGATCCCCATTTTATTGTGATCAAAGTTACAATCAGATAGGTGTTTTTCCAAAACCAGCTAATAAGCAATAATCGTCAGCTCTGGTTATAGCCAGAAAACCAAATGGTTAAATATTTTTCAATCTCGACAAAAGAAATAATCATCGTCAAAAATGATGATTTCAAAAAATAAAGGAAAAAGAGGAAAAAGAATGAGTCAAGCTAATGATGTACTAACAAAAATTAACCCTAATGAAGAATGGGAAGAGGTAATCCTCGACGAGGAAAACGAAATAGTTAACATAGAAGAAGAATTTGAAGAAGCAGTTTCTCAAATCAACAAAAAACCGCAGAAGTTGTCAAAGATTTTGCGACAAGACAACACCAAGAAGAAGCCGTTTACGGAAGACTCAATTAGAATTTATTTACAAGAAATAGGAAGAGTCAGACTACTACGAGCAGAAGAAGAAATAGAATTAGCCCGTAAAATAGCTGACTTATTAGATTTAGAGCGTAAAAGAGAAAAGTTATGGCAACAGCTAAAACGCATACCCACAGACAAAGAATGGGCACAGCTAGTAAATATGGAATTACCAGCCTTTCGTCGTCGCTTATATTTGGGAAGACGTGCCAAAGATAAAATGGTTCAGTCTAATCTGCGCCTAGTGGTGTCAATAGCTAAAAAATACATGAACCGAGGACTTTCATTTCAAGATTTAATTCAAGAAGGCTCTTTGGGGTTAATCAGGGCAGCAGAAAAATTTGACCACGAAAAAGGTTATAAGTTTTCTACATACGCTACCTGGTGGATTAGACAAGCAATCACAAGAGCGATCGCTGATCAATCCAGAACTATCCGTCTCCCTGTACATTTGTACGAAACAATTTCCCGCATCAAAAAAACCACCAAAATTCTTTCTCAAGAAATGGGACGTAAACCCACCGAAGAAGAAATTGCCACTCACATGGAAATGACTATAGAAAAGCTACGATTTATCGCTAAATCAGCTCAATTACCTATTTCTCTCGAAACACCAATAGGTAAAGAAGAAGATTCTCGCCTTGGTGATTTTATCGAAGCTGACGGAGAAACTCCTGAAGATGATGTATCTAAAAGCTTACTCAGAGAAGATTTAGAACAAGTTCTTAATGGTTTAAGTCCTCGGGAAAGAGATGTGCTCCGTTTACGATATGGCTTAGATGATGGTCGCATGAAAACTCTAGAAGAAATTGGTCAACTTTTTAACGTAACACGAGAACGGATTCGTCAAATAGAAGCTAAAGCCCTACGCAAATTACGACATCCGAATCGTAATAGTATATTGAAAGAATACGTCCGCTAAATGTGAGTCATCGATTACTAGGTGGGTGAAATAGGGAAAAAGCTCAACTAACTGTTATTTCACCCAACTTATCACTTTCTGTTATGTATTTACATCAGTAAAAACAACACAATTCACAGTAGCAAATGAAGAGAGAAAAAATAGTAGCTATTATTACCGGAAGCTTATCAATTTTGTTGGCTTTGGCCTATTTGATTATAGTTCAGTTATTAGATCTTAGAACGGAAATGATTCCAGCACCAATGGATTGGTAAAATTCTTAGGCTATTCTTGGCTGAACTGACGAACTTTGTTAATTAACCAGTTAACTAAGGCACCAAGAATTAAAATGGCGATCGCTGGATTGAATAGGGGTTGCCAGAGTTTGTACCAGAGGTCTAACCCCAAAGGCACACCGAAACTGCGACCAATCAAGGCGGTTCCAAACCAAAAAAAGCCAAACAATACCAAAAAAACATCGAAAACCAAAAAACGATTTAACCAATTAACTAATTGCTCTTTCATAGATCTTTGTTTTGAAATCATCTAAAGCTAAAAGAGAGCGATGGCTATAAGCCGCGTAACGCTCTTGCTTTTTACGAATTTTAACCTCTAGAGGGGAAAAAATACCAAAATTAGGGGGCATCGGTTGAAAATGTTTAGCCGAAGCCGAACTAATAAAATTAAACAAGGCACCCATCATGGTTGTTGGTGGCAAACTAACCGGGGTTAAACCCAAAGCTAAACGCGCAGCATTAGTCCCTGCCAACCAACCGCCGCAACAAGCTGCGGTGTAACCCTCTGTCCCTACTAATTGACCTGCGGCTAGGAGATTAGGCCGTTTCTTAAACTGTAAAGTAGGATAGAGCAACTCAGGAGAATTAATAAAAGTATTTTTGTGCATTACTCCCATTCTCACAAATTCTGCCTTTTCTAATCCAGGAATCAAGCGAAATATTCTTTTTTGTTCTCCCCAACGTAAATTGGTCTGAAAACCAACTAAATTCCAAAGCTGACCCCCTTTGTCCTCCTGACGCAGTTGCACCACAGCGTAGGGAATCTTACCTAGGTCATGAGGATTAGGAAGCCCTACGGGTTTTAAAGGGCCAAAACGCATAGTATCTTCACCTCTCCTGGCAAGTTCTTCAATTGGTAGACAGCCTTCAAAAAATTTAGCCGTTTCCTGCTCAAAATCTTTTAATTCAGCCTGTTCTCCTTGAGTAAGTTCTTGCCAAAAGTGTAGATATTGCTCTCTATCCATAGGACAATTTAAATAGGCCGCCTCCCCCTTGTCATAACGGGAAGCTAAAAAAGCCTGATTATAGTCTATAGATTCCCCCAAGACAATCGGACTAGCGGCATCAAAAAAACTAAAATACTCCATGCCTGTAAAAGCTTGTAAGTCTTCAGCGAGAGCAGGACTAGTCAAAGGACCTGTGGTTAATACCACAATACCATCTCTGGGGATTTTTTCAACTTCATTACGGCGAAATTCAATTAAGGGATGACTTTCTAGCTTCTGGGTTAATTCTTGACTAAAAACCGCTCTATCTACAGCTAAAGCCCCTCCGGCGGGCACAGCGTGCTTATCAGCAGTTTGAATAATAATTGAGTTTAAACGTCGTAATTCCTCGTGCAATAAACCCGCCGCGCGATCCTTTGCTTGTGCGCCAAAAGAATTACTACAAACTAACTCGGCCACTTCTGTGGTGTGATGAGCTGGACTAGTACGGATTGGGCGCATTTCGTATAAGATAACTGGTACACCAGCTTCGGCTATTTGCCATGCTGCCTCTGTGCCTGCTAACCCTGCACCTATTACTTGAATCTTTTGGATATCTACATTCATTTTTAGCTTATATCGTTCTAGTATATTTATAGTCTATCTTAATCATTTGAGCAAATATTACAAATAATTCCCCACACTCAAATATTTTATAGGGATTTATTATTAATAAAAATTCTCCTCTCCCTGCGACCGTGCTCAGAAGCTCCCACCTTCTCCTCACCATTTTCTTTTGGAAGAATGCAACAGCCCTGGGGGAGTTTTACCTCAGGCTTGCCGTTCACTTTACAATATTATTACAGTTGTATTTGAGGACGAATAGCTTCTAGTTTTCCTTCTTTTGCACTATTAAAAACTCTATAAAGCCGTTCTACTTCATGATAGATATTAAACTCCTGTTCAACCTTTTTTTTGCCAGCAACTCCTAATTTGGTTCGTAACTGATGATCCTGAAGTAAGGTATCAATTTTCTTAGTTAATGAAATAGTATCTCCTGGAGGAATTAGATAACCATTAACTCCATGCTCAACTAATTCACTGACCCCAGCAATTTGCGTAGCCACTACTGGAATGCAAGCTGCCATTGCCTCCATAAGCACTACGGGAAGTCCTTCAGAAAAGCTGGGTAAGACGAAGATATCAGTTTCCTGCAAAAGCTGACGTACTTCAGTTTGAGATTTATAGCCGACAAATTTTACCTTTTCCTTTAATCCCAATTGAGCCGTCAATAATTCCAAGTGCTTGCGCTCTGAACCATCTCCAACAACTGTCAAGATTAAATCGGCATAAGAAGCTTTTAAAGCTACAAGACTTTCTAAAAGGATAGGCAAACCTTTCCCTCGCACCAAACGTCCGACATAGAGCAATTTTTGGCTGTTTTTATGATGAGAAACTGGAGTAAAAAGAGTAGGGTCTACGCCACAGTGTATAACATACATCCGCCGCCAATGTTCAGATTCAGCAAAAAACATTCCTTGGCTGCGACAGAAATAACTAATACAACAAACAAACAGTGCCCTTTTAATTTTTTCATCAATACGCCAACGATAAGGCTCAAAAAAAATATATGAACCGTGTAAAGTAAAACTAAAAGTAAATCCCCCTAGTTCAGCAGCAAGCATAGCTACACTACCGCTTGAAGAACCAAAATGATTGTGGAGATGTTGAATCTGTTTACTGTTAATCTCGTGGGCTAAAATGCCAGCTTCAGCAAAGTAGAAAAGTTGATAGAGATGACCATTGAAACCATCTTGTCTAATAACCCAAGCCAACTTTAGCCCTCGTAAGTATCTTCTAGGTGAGCTAATTAATAAATTAAGATGAGATCTCAGCAAAGTAAAAGGATTAGCAGGCAAAATATAAGAAGTATTCTGACGTTCCCATTTTTGTTCTGCTCCTACCATATTTTCATCACTAGTTCTACGAACTGAAAAGGTGTAAACTTCCACGCCTTTGTTTCTTAGAACAGCTACCTCACGTTGAATAAATGTATCAGTTGCTCGGGGATATTCGCCAGTTAAATAGGCAATTTTCATGATTTACTCCTTGTATTAAGATGTACTGTGGGCAATCTGTGGAGGTTAAATATTTAGTTATGTTGCAAAAATTCTGCACCATTGAGTATTGTTGTATATTTATACAACAATACTGAGCTATTGAACCTAATTAATAAACTCCAAATTTAAAAGAATGTTTAGGATTCATTAATCAGGTAAAATAAAAAAGGAGAAATCAAATTAGCACAAATTGCGCTAACTATTATTTAATTTGTAAATATTCTAAGCCTAATCTAAGAGATTGAATGTCTATTTTTAAAGGATGACAAGCAAATTTTCTACCATTTTTATCTATTTGAGAATCATTATAATTTTTGGGAAGTTCTCCCATTACTGCACACCATGTACCATTTATTGCACCTGTTATATCTCGAATACTTTCAACTACATATCCTGGATTGAATAATTCTAATACTTTGACATTGGTACGGTTAAATACCAATGCTCCAAAAGCTGCTCCATGGATTCCTACTATTGCTTTCGCATTTTTACAAATAGACCATTGTTCTTCTAGGCTTATATCTTCAAAATAATACTTAACAAAATTATATTGTTTTAAAAATTCTTCTACTTCTCTTTCATTAATCAGTTTTCTGGAATTTTTACGACTGATAAAAATTCTCTCTGGCGTTTCTTTTTTGTAGCCTTCAATTTTTATATTTTCATAAATAGACAACATAGATTGATACATTTTTGAACCTATTGTTGTGGTCATGTTATCTTCTTTAACAGTAACCATGTTTCCTTCTAACTCACGATTAGTTAGAAATACTTTAAAATTTAGTAGTTCACACATTCTGTAAATATACTTAGGCAGGTTTTTATCTATAATTAAAGTCAAACTATAACCATTTTTTTTGACTATAAACAAAGCTAATGGTAAGATGTCAGTTAGCATAAGAGCAACGTTATTTTGAACAGAAAAACGACAGTCATAAAAAATACGGTCATCTTTTATTTGAATAGGAAACATAATTTTTTTATAAAGTTTATTTTTTTTAGAAATAAATTGAAAATTAGCAGCATTTGTAGTTCTTCTGGTAATACCGTATTCTATTTCTGGCAAATGTCTTTGATAACCTGGTTTATTAATTTCCAAAATAGTTCGAGTCCATGCGTCACCTAAATGAGTTGGATTAGTAAACATTTTGGCATCAGGGATAGTTAATATATCTGCTGGCACTTTATTGATTGAATCAGTTGAGAAAATCATAATTTTACGTCAGTTTGATGAACTTCTAAACGGGCAAGAAAAGACTGAAACTAAATCTTATGGTTTAATATCAATCAGTTTCAGCTATGAAGCATAATAATATCGTCTCACGTTTAGTGGTATTTTAGCTAAAATATTAAGAAAACTTTTCACTAATCATATCTATTTGTAATGTATACATAATATGTATACTTACTTTGGCGCCGGTTTCCGGCGCACACCGATAGCGCACGCCTGAGTGCTAACAAAGATTTTTTTATCCACCAAAACAATTAACTTTCCCCTGAGGTTAATTTAGTACATAAGTTCTGATGTTTGAAGGTGAGATGAGCAAGAATTCAAAAAATGTTTAGATGACTGTTGAGATTACGGTAAAATGTTCTCGTTGCTATACCGCTAATGTAGTTAAAAATGGTTTTTCTGGAAAAGTAAAACCACTTTGAATTGAGAGATAGAATTTCTTGAGTTTGACACGGGCATCAATTATAGCAGCGAGTAAACCTCAACTTATTGAAAAGTTATTATTAATCATGAAATCGTTAGAAAAAGTTAAGAAATTTACCGAAAATTTCTTAAAGGATTTTTTTCAAGTATGCCGTAATAGAAAGGTTATTTGGTCTATTGGAATTTATACAGGTAGAACTCCCCTAGATTTAATTCCTGCGAAAAATAATATAAATCCTATTTTAACTGCTAAAGATGTTACTGATTTTAAGGCAGATTTTATTGCTGATCCTTTCATGATTTATGAAAATGGAACTTGGTATATGTTTTTTGAGGTCTTTGATAAACTAGAAAGAAAAGGAAAAATTGGGTTAGCAACTAGCTCGGATGGATATCATTGGGCATATCAGAAAATTGTACTTGATGAACCTTTCCACTTATCCTATCCTTATGTATTTAGGTGGAAAAATGAATATTATATGATCCCCGAAAGCTATGAAGCAAAATCAGTTCGTCTATATAAGGCAGTTAAATTTCCCCTAGAATGGCAGTTGCTTAAAGAATTAATAGAAGACGTGACTTATGTGGATTCTTCAATTTTTTATTTCCAAGATTATTGGTGGCTTTTTACTTCATCGATAACTTGGGATATTCTTCATCTTTACTATTCTAAAGAGTTAACTGGTTCATGGAATAAACACCCCAAAAATCCAATTATAGTTCAAGATAAAAGTATCGCTAGACCTGGGGGAAGAGTGGTTATCTTCGACGAAAAAATTTTCAGGTATGCTCAAGATGATCAGCGAATCTATGGAGAAAAAGTACGAGCCTTTGAAATAACTGAGCTAACACCAAAAACTTATCGGGAGAAAGAAGTCAGAGAAAATCCTATTTTAGAGCCTAGTGGCTTAGGGTGGAATAAAATCGGGATGCATCATTTAGATCCTCACCTAATTGACAAAGAACAATGGATAGCTTGTGTAGATGGGTGTCAGTATCAATCTTTGTGGCAATGGATTAGAAGCCTTTAATAAACATATATTAGTATTAATGTAATATGAAAAAATGTTGATAAAAATTAAAAATTACCGAAAATTCTCTGTAACTGTCTGACAAATAAGTCTTTCTACAACTGCAACACTTTTAACTCAACTTCACCACAAACTCGCAACCAGTTTTCCAACAAAATTGAAAATACGGTAATGTAATTGAAGATACTATTGTTTTAATGAAGTAAAAACACCATGATTAGTCAAAAAATTCTAGTTACCGGGGGAGCCGGTTACATCGGCTCTCATGTAATATATCAATTAGGAGAAGCAGGCTATAATATAGTAGTTTATGATAACCTTTCTACAGGGTCAGTCGAAGCTATTCTATATGGTCAATTGATTGTTGGTAATTTGGAAGATACAGAACTGTTATACCGTACTTTTGCTGAACATCAGTTTGATGCCGTATTACATTTGGCTGCCAGTATTTCCGTGCCAAAATCTATAGCTAATCCGCTTAATTATTATGCTAATAACACATGTAATACCTTAAATTTGTTGCAATGCTGTCAAGCCTTTGGAATCAACAAATTCGTTTTCTCTAGTACTGCTGCTGTTTATGGTGAACCTGAGGAGAATACTGTAAAGGAGTCATCGCTGATTAAACCAGTCAATCCCTATGGTTGGTCTAAACTAATGAGCGAACAGATGATTAGAGACTACAGTCAAGTATCGGAATTCAAGTACATCATTTTACGTTATTTCAATGTTGCTGGTGCTGATTCAACCGGTAAAATTGGTCAGTCAGTGAATAAAACAGAACATTTAATCAATATTGTCTGTGATTGTGCTTTAGGCCGTCGTCCTTATGTTAGTATCTTTGGCACTGATTTCCCGACGGATGATGGTAGTGGTGTCAGAGATTACATACATGTTGAAGATCTGGCTAGAGCCCATATTGATGCTTTACGTTATTTAGAGTCTGGAAATGAAAGTCAGATATTTAACTGTGGTTATGGTCATGGTTATAGTGTGCAAGAGGTCATCAAAAAAGTGAAGAAAATTTCTGGAAGAGAATTTTGTGTAAAAGAGTTACCCAGACGTGCAGGAGATCCAGCTTGTGTTATTGCTTGTGCTGACAAAATTTATCAGATTTTGGGATGGAAGCCAAAGTTTAATAACAATTTAGATGCTATTATTACTTCCACTTTAAAGTCTCTGTAGCTTTGCAATAATTGTAAGAAGTTTTGTTATGAGACGTTGCTGAATAAGCAGTGGATTAGCTAGAATAAGGCAAGTAATCATTTTGTATTTGCAACACAAAATGTTGCTTGCTAATATGTTAAAATATAAAAAGCTACGGCTTTATTTAACCTGATTCATCAACTCCAAATCTCCTGAAGGGGCTTTCTTTGGTGGCGATCAGCAATTCTCCACACAGCCGCTCTTCAAGTGGCGACATTTCTAAAAAGAAATAATCTTACTAAATAGACCTCTTGCCAAAATATTTTTTACTACAATTAATGGCCCTAGTTAATCAACAGTTAATGAGTGTGGCCCACATGATTAATTCTCCTTTAAGCTTGTTTTCTCCCAATCTAGTATATAAATCGCTATTTTCTTCTTAAACCAAGATTATTTAAACCAAGGAGTAAACGTTCAGCTTCTTGATGATTATTTTGACTGCGATGAAGAGCGATCGCCCGTTCAAATGCTTCTAAACTAAGTTCTATTTTACCAATTTTTAGATAAGCTACTCCCAAATTTTGATAGGTGTAGGCATAGTCAGGATCTAGTTCAATTGCTTTTTGATAGGCTTCTATTGCTTCTAGATAACGCCCAACTTGTTTAAGACTCATCCCCAAATTATAATAACCCAAGGCAAAACCAGGGTCTATAGATATAGCTTCTCTATATATCTCTATCCCTGTTTCAGAATCTCCCAAGGCTTGCATCAAACTAGCTAAGTTATTATAGGCGCCTAGTTTCAATATATCGCTGATTGGTTGCTCTATCGCCTGTTCATAATGTTCTAAAGCTTGGGAAATAGATTCTCTCCGTGTATAGGCATTACCTAGATGATAGTGTATTTCAAATAAAATATGGGGAGTAGTTGAAAAGTTTAAAGCCTGTTGCAGTAGAGAAATACCTTTTTCTACTTCTCCATTTTTGATATATATCCCCGCTAATTTGCTACACACATAGGCATCCTGGGGATTTTCTTGATAAAACCCTTCCATAATGGTACGCGCCCGTGTATCTTTGTCTAGAGAGGCGATCGCCCCTGGTTGATAACCATAGTGATAAATACCTACTTTATCTATTTCAATTATTTGCCAATCTGGTTCTACAGTTAATAATTCAATCACACTATCATCAACCATAGAATGATAGGGACGATTAAAATATACTTGAGGATGACGACGAAAGCAACGAGAAACTAGAGAATAAGGAGATTGACTTGCACCTACTTCTTGACGTAAGCAATTAATTAATAAATTTTTCTGAGATTTTATGCCTGTCTTAATTTCTGGTACTATCTCTTTAGCTAAAACCTCATCAGCATCTAAAGAGATTATCCAGTCTGTTTTTACATACTGTAGTCCATAGTTGCGGGCTGTGGAAAAATTATTATTCCATTCAAAATGATATAAATTGGCACCGTATGCTTTAATAATGTCTATGGTAGCATCAGTGGAGCCTGTATCGACAATGATCATTTCCTCAACAACATCTTTAACACTATCAAGACATCGAGGTAAAGAGGTTTCTTCGTTTTTAACAATCATGCAGAGAGTAATATTCATAGGATACAAATATATTATTGAATCTGACGCAAAATTTTAACTTGATATTGTTTACTTTCTAGCATTTGGTAATTATCTTTTCCTACTGCTTCAGCAAATTTAGCCTCAATCTCTTCTAACACAGCTTTGGGAATTGCTTTCCATCGCTCTTTATTTTGCCAATGAATCACGATAATCACTTCTGTTTCTAAACAAGGATTTACCCAAATTTCCTTACCTAGATAACTAGGATAATTGTTTAATGATTGATTCCATATTTGCTCATTGGCTTCAATAAATTTTTGTTTAGCTGCTGGTACTACTTCATATTTTAACCATTCAATAACCATAAAATTATCTTTCCTATCTTTTTTTTGCTTAAAATTCAAACACCATAACCTTATCTAAAGGCAAGATTATTGCTATAATCTATGATAAAATGCAAAAATCTAAAAAAATTGTTGTAGTAGGCGCAGGTTGGGCAGGTTTAGGCGCCACTTATCATCTCACCCAACAAGGCTATGATGTTACTCTACTAGAAGCCTCTCCCTATCCAGGAGGATTAGTATCGGGATGGCGGACTCCGGGAGGACGTGCAGTAGAAGGGGGTATTCATGGGTTTTGGTATCCCTATAGTAATATTTTTCACCTAGTTAAGCAATTAGGAATTCAACCATTTACACCCTTTACCCGCTCATCTCAGTATTCTCCCGCAGGTTTAGAGGTGCGATCGCCCATTTTTCAAAATCAGTCGCGATTACCTACTCCCCTAGGTACTTTCTTATATACAGATTTTTACCGTTTACCTGTAGCTGAAAGATTATCAGCTCTTCCTCTACTATACGCTGTCATTGATTTTGATAACTCTGATTCTGCTTGGCAACGCTACGATAAAATGTCAGCAAGAGAATTATTCCGTCAGTTTGGCGTTTCCCCAAGACTCTACAAGGATGCTTTTGAACCTATGCTACTCGTAGGATTATTTGCACCTGGGGAACAATGTAGCGCCGCAGCTACCCTAGGTATGCTTTATTACTTCATCTTAGCTCATCAGCCTGATTTTGACGTGGTTTGGTGTCGCGGGACAGTGGCTGAAAAGATTTTTGCTCCTTGGATCGCTAAAATTAATAGTTATGGTGGTAGAGTCTTAACTAATCAGCGAGTTGATGACATTGTCTTAGATACCCAAGGAGAAGTTAAAGGGGTAGTTTGTGGCGAAGAAGTATTTGAGGCTGATGCAGTAATTTTTTCTGTCAGTATCAGTGGAATGAAAAAAATAGTTAAAAATAGTTCTACTTTGTCTAATTATCCAGAGTTTATCAATCTCAATAACCTAGGTGGTATTGACGTGTTAGCAACTCGTTTATGGTTTGACCAAAAAATCAACATACCTCTACCCTCTAACGCTGGATTTGGTTTTGATCCCACCACTGGTTGGACCTTTTTTGATCTTAATTCCCTCCATGATGGCTATCGTCAAGAACCTGGGAGCGTTATTGAAGTAGACTATTATCATGCTAACCAACTTCTGCCAATGAGTGACCAGGAAATTATTACTAAAGTACAGAGAGATTTAGCTGTATGTATTCCTGCTTTTGCCCAAGCTAAGGTAATAGATTACAGTGTGATTAGAGTTAGTCAAGGAGTTACTCATTTTGCACCGGGGAGTTATCAATATATGCTACCTAGTAAAACTAGTATTCCCAATCTATACTTAAGTGGTGATTGGATTATTAACAATCATGGTTCTTGGTCTCAAGAAAAGGCTTATGTAACTGGATTACAGGCGGCTAATTTAGTGATTAAACAGTTTCAACAAGGAAAAGAAGCAAGTATCATACCAGTAGAAGCAGATGAACCCCATATTAAATTAGCACGTCAAGTTAATAGTACTATTAAAGATATTTTGTCTTGGTCTCCTTTTAACTATGCCTAAAGTTACTGTTTGCATTCCTACTTATAATCGTGCTGACTATTTACAGTATGCAGTAAATAGTGTCTGGCAACAAAGTTATACAGATATAGAATTAATTATTTGTGATGATGCCTCGGTTGATAAGACTCCAGAGATGGTGAAGCAATGGAAGGATTCTCGTCTTCGCTATCTGAGACATCCTGAAAATATCGGCAGAAGTCGTAATATGCGATCAGGTTTTACCGCCGCCACAGGGGAATATTTTATTAAGTTCGATGATGATGATGCTTTAACACCAGAATTTCTCTCTAAAACTGTAGCAGTGTTAGATAAGTATAGAGAGGTGGATTTTGTTTGTAGCGATCATTGGGTGATTAATAGTCAAGGGGTTAGAGAAACAGAGGCAACCAGGTTAAATGCTGCTAAATGGGGTAAAAATAACTTAGTTGAAGGGATAATTCCTGATTTGATGAGAGAGACTTTTGAATCTCAAAGCTTACAAGTGGGTTCAACTTTGTTTAGACGTGATTGTCTTTTAGAGGTAGATTATTTACGACCTCAAGCCGATGGTTGTGAGGATTTTGATTTACTGGTGAGATTGGCGATCGCCGGAAAAACTGGTTATTTTCTCCCGGAGTTACTGATGGAGTATCGTTTTCACGGTGGACAAACGAGTCTCAAACAAGATATTCATTTTCTCAATGCTAAAACTTTTTGTATTGATAGTTATCGTTTTCCTACTCCTGAGTTAGAAGCTATGAGAATCAAGAAATTAGCCATAACTCAGCAAGCATTAGGTTTAAGATTAATTGAACAAGGAGAAGTAACAGAAGGACGAAAGTTATTAAAAATGGCTACTAATGTCTTAGGTAAATCTACTAAAGCAACTATGGGGTTATGGCTATCTTATTTACCTTTAGGATTGCGCCAACAAGCTTTGAATAGCTTTCGTCAAGTTCGTCCTCAAAACTATACAGAAAAAGTACGTAGTAGTTAGAATGGGCGAATTTAGAACGGACATCTAACTCTTAACTTGCATCTTTACCCAAAGTTACTTGTGGTGGTTGAGTAAATGATCCCCCCAAACCCCCCTTATTAAGGGGGGCTTTATCAACATCTTTCTTTACACAAAACTTGACAAAAACCATAACTTGTGGGTCAGTGCTTTTTCAGATTTTGTCTAAGAAATTAATGTATATTAATATACATTTTATCCACAACTTAAGTAATTTTACTTAAAATTTCTCCCCTGCTCCCGGAGCTCCCCCTCTCCCTTGCTATACAAGGATTTCAGAGTTCCTTATCAAGCATAGCGCAATTTCGGGGGGCTTTATCAACATCTTTCTTTACACAAAACTTGACAAAAACCATAACTTGTGGGTCAGTGCTTTTTCAGATTTTGTTTGAAAAAATAATGTATAAAAATATACATTTAATCAGCAAATTCAGTAATTTTACTTAAAACCCCATAATATAACTGATTAAACGGACTTGATATTACTTTAAAACTTCAAAATTTTAAGACGTCAAGACTTCAAAACTCATTACTTCAAAACTCATTATTCATCCACAAGTATAGCAATGAGCCAATAGATGTTGACAAAAATGATGAAAAGCCCCCCTTAGTAAGGGGGGTTGGGGGGAAAAGTTAGTGATAAATGTTGTTAACACCACTGCGGTCACTGCTATAACTTTGGGTAAAGATGCGAGGGTCTGAGTTTAAGGGGTTAGGATTAATTCTTTAACTCATTACTCCAAAACTCATTACTTCAAAACTCAACCGCTACAAGTATAGCAATGACCAAATAGATGTTTACAGTTATCATGAAAAGCCCCCCTTGTTAAGGCTCACAAGGGTAGGTTTTTTACAAAGAGCTTGTAGTAAAAGTAAGACAAGGAAGTATCTGTATTTTAGATGTACATTAGTATGACAATACGCTGTTTTAATTGTATTATCTCCCTTGTCTCCTTGTCTTCGTTCCTCCCGGAGTCCCGTCCTCACCGAAATGTTAAAAACCTACCCTTATCAGCTTGTTAAGGGGGGTTGGGGGGATCTGTAAATATAAATATTGTTAACACTACAACGCTCATTGCTATAACTTTTGATAAAGATGCAAGATCTGAGTTGGCGAGCTTACTATAAAATTAGCCTAATCTCCCCCTAACTCTACCAATTTGCCAATATTAAAATCAATTCTTACCCAACCTTTAAGCTTGCGCAAGTTTTGCAACAGAAGTAAAGTTATTTGCCAGTGAGGGACTGTAAAAAAGGGTAAGGGGTCATTTACTTGCAAAAGGGCATCAGTCCCCTTAGTTAGTTTCTTAAACCATGCCTGTAATTCTGTCCAAGATTTTACCTCTGTTAATCGCCAAATTTCGTGGTAAAGCCAGTAAGTGGGTTTACTGTCAGCCAGAGGAAAAATTGGCATTTCCTGCTCATCTTTACTATCTTCAAGATAAGCCTTTGCTACACCAGGATGATTATAAAACATGGTAATAGCAGAATGAGTACGAGGGTTACACTCTAGAGGATAAACTTTTCCCTCTGCTGTTTGCATAAAGTCAAAGGAAATCTGTCCTGTTAACTTTAAAGCTTCCACAAAATCCTTCACCCATTGGTAGATTTCAGGGTTATCTACATGTTCATAATTAACCTGAAAAGGAGAAGATTTAGAACAACAATATAATCTTATTTTTCCCTTTCGTGCTGTAGTGTGTGTACAGTATTCTTGTCCAGTGATAAACTCTTGCATAATCCAGGGTTTCTCGGAGGTAATGGGTAAGCTTTTAACATACTCTTCCATTCCCTCAAAAGGTAACTTAGTCATATCTAAGCGGGAGACAGAATCATAATCAATACTTTTAAGAATGTATTTACTACCATCTTTGTGAAAGTCGTGTTGGAGAATTTGTTGAGGATTGGTAATAAAAAAAGATTTCGGGGATGATAGTCCAAGAGAACGAGCTTTTTCACAGAGAGTAAATTTATTATCTAATAGTTGGGTAGTCTCCGGGGTAAAGTGAATTACTTCACAATAGGGGGAGATAATATTTCCAACTATAGAATCATAATAACTCGCTACTGGACTAGAGACAGGAATAAAAACATCTATTTTTTCCTGCTTAACAATAGAGAGAATTTTTTGACAGTAACCATCTTTGTCTTTTTCTGGCGCTGGGACTGTATAAAATTTTTGCACAGATTTAGAAAATCTATGACCAGATAGCCAATATTTATCAGTTTCTAGCAGAAATACCTGATGTCCCGCCTGATGAAATGACCGGGCTAATTGTAAAGATTTAGTCATTTTCCCCCCGGTTAAGAGTATCTTTTTGGGGTTTTCAGCCACTATTTTTTGACGAAAAGGACTGGTTATCAAATCCCATAACAGGGAGATGATTACAATAGCCAAATTAAAAGGCAAGGCTATAAATAAAAGAATTAAAGTACCAATATTTTTCCAAACTGCTATCATGATTAGTTAATGTATGTGATTTGATGGAAAAGGGAAGACAATAAACAAATTCTGTTGATTGTCTTTTTCCCTCTTCCTTTTATTTAAGTCTAATGATGGTTAAACCATCCCGCAAAGGTAGTATGATTTGCTCAACTCTAGGGTCGTTGGCTACAAAATCATTAAATTGTGCGATCGCCTCTCCGTTAGGTGTGCGTTTATGTGGAGGTAAATAGGGTTGTCCCTGTAGTAGGGTGTTATCTACACAAATAAACCCACCGGGAATTACTAATTGGTAGTCTAGCAATAGCTCAAAGTATTTAATATATTCCTTCTTATCTGCATCTATGAAGACTAAATCAAAGGATTCTTGGTTGTGAGCTAATTTCTGCAAAGTATCGATAGCTGAAGCTACTTTTACTTCAATTTTGCTGCCGTGGATAGATTCTTGAAAACAAGCTTGGGCAAAGTTTGCTACATATTGGTCCACCTCACAGGCAATCAGATATCCATCCTCTGGTAATGCTTCTGCCATAGCTAAAGCTGAATAACCAGTAAACATTCCTATTTCCAGAATGCGTTTAGCTTTGATCATTTGGACAAATAATTTCAGGGCTTGTCCTTCGATATGACCTGAGAGCATTTCTCGTTCTAGTTGTGCTACTGTTTCTCCATCAGAAAATCTTTTACTCCAATCTTCTTGGGCTGTTTTTCTAGCCAAAGCCGCTAAAGCTGGTGATTCATCAGTAGAACATTTTTCCAGGTAGGGATCTATACCTGCGGCTAAATCATATACTTCTACTAGAGATTCCATAACGTTAGATGGCACTTGAGCTTTTCTGGCCATTTCTACGGTTTTTTCTAACTTTTCTACTAAAATTCCTAAAGGAGTAACGGGTCTAGCTCGTTTTTCTAATACATTTACCATTTTTTTTCCTATTTAATTCCAAATTTACTTACGGGGATTTTCTTGCCTTGACCATCTTATGGAATAGAGGCACCTAGCCACTTTTGTTTAGCCACAAATTTTTGTAGCAAATCAGATACTGAGATATCTTGAGCATGGTTATAAAATCTAATACATAGATATACCAGTGCTCAAACTCCCTTCTCTTCTATCCCTGGAAGTATATTCTTTCTTCCTTGGTGTGATTTTTTTTCTGAGTCATTATACTTAGTCATCAAATTCGATGACTTTTGCCCATTTTTAGCAGTTAAATGGGTTTTAGTTTGAATGATACTCATAGGCTCTTTTCCCCTTGTTGTTCCAAAATTTAACCTTGGATATTGGCAGTTTAACAAAAAATTAGAGCATTGTAAAGTTTTGTTAAATTGTTGATTTAGATACTGCATTGTTAATATCTCCGTTCTTAATTCTCACACTAAGTTCAGTTTTCACTCATACTCATCTCCCGATAGTAGTATGACAATGTCAGAGAAACATGAACTTAGGACAAAGAAAAAAAGAAGTTGTAATAAGCTAAGAGAATCGATTGAAAAATTAAATTCTCAATCCCTTTCATGCTTTGATAAATTACACTAAGGAGATACCCAATGATTGATTTATATACTTTTACTACTCCTAATGGTCGCAAACCAGCTATTCTCCTGGAAGAATTAGCTCTCCCCTACACTCTCCATAAAATTGACATCACCAAAGATGACCAATTTTCTCCTGAATATATAGCAATTAACCCCAATAGCAAAATCCCCGCCCTTAAAGATAGCGAAACGGGGATTACAGTTTTTGAATCTGGTGCAATGTTGATATATTTAGCAGAAAAAACAGGGAAATTTTTACCTTCGGCACTCAAGGATAAATATGCTGTTATTGAGTGGTTAATGTTTCAAATGGCTAGTGTTGGTCCTATGTTTGGACAGTTTAACCATTTTGAACATGCAGCGCCAGAAAAGATTCCCTATGCTATTGAACGTTATCAAAAAGAAACCCTACGTTTGTTAACAGTGATGAATGGTCAATTAGAGTCTAATTCTTATTTGGCGGGAGATTATTCTATTGCTGATATTGCTACTTATCCTTGGGTAGTGGCGGTGATGAATCGTTATCCTCAGCGCTTTTCTAGAGACGAGTTACCCTATGTAAAAGGTTGGATAGAAGCTATTGAGCAACGTCCGGCGGTAAAAACTGGTATGGCAATCTTAACCGATGAATACCAAAGTGACTATGGGATTGTAGCTTAATCTTTTTGTGCTTAACCTGCTACTTGACACTGGGTGCATCCCCGTTAAGTATAAGCATAAATACTTATTTTACTCCTGACAGATAGCCCGGTCTAGAAAAGCAACCAGTAGTGTTACCGCAAAACTCCATGAACGCTATTCGCAGCTACGACCGGGTTATCTCCGGTCACTCCCCACCTCACGAAGTAGGTGGGGTGCGTTCAATCAGAAGAATCATTTTATTTGACCGACACTGATTGTTTAAAGCGAATAATATGTTCAAAAACTTGATAAGAAGATTTGATTGGATTTCCTAAAAAACGACTTGCCAAATAATAACATCCAAAAGGAAATATGTATGACTCATTGTTACTCAAATCTTCTTTTAAACTTTCATGTAACTTTGGTAGATCACTCCAGTGTATATTAGCAAAAGAATGGTGTTCGATATGATATCCAATATTGAACATCGTCAAGTTAAAAAATTTAGAAAGAAAAGTGTTTGAATGCTTGTAAGAATTAGAAGAGGAAGGCTTCTCACATCCTACGTGTTGAACATACATCCCTGGTCCCATAATGACCACATTAGCGAAATAGTGGGGTAAAACCCATAAAACAAGAGCCATGAATGGATCTATCCAAAAGGGAATTGACCATAGGAGCAGAAAAATAATAAACTCTTTAACAAAGTTGTTTTTAATTTTCTTTCCACCTCGTTCACCACGAAAATCGCGCCACAAATCTAGAGCATAACGCCATGGCCAGTGAAAGAAACTATAAAGATAAATATTCTCAAAGTAACCATCAGCTTTACATTTGGGAACTGTCCAGTCTTCTTCCCCCAATAAATTAGCATGATGAATAACCACATGAGAATACTCCCAAAAAAAAGATGGCCAACCTCCAGAGAAAGTCCACAACCGACCAAACCAGTCGTTTAGCCATTTCCAGCGAAAAATTTTTCGGTGAGCGTGGTTATGAAAATTAACTCCTACATTAATTCCCGAAATCCAACCCAACATTATCACACAAGCACCGACAAACGCTGTACGTGACCACACACCCTTGATCTGAGCTACTTCTGGATGAAGGTATAACCAAAACGCCAAAACATAAGCGAAAAGGCACAATAAATGAAAAATAATACAGTGTACATCTTCTGGATGTTTAAGTATAGACTTTTTAGAAATTGTCTGTTCTTTGATATTGCTCAAGATATTTAACCAATCCATACTAAAACTATGCTAAACCAGACAATTGCTAAAATTAGGCTAATCCATGGTCCCCAGACAATAGTACCCATGATAATCAAGATTGCCGTTAGAGGAAAAAGTGAACGCCCAAGCAGCACACCTATCTTACTTCCTAGACTCTTGTTTTGATTCAGGGAAATTTCTGAGAAATTGGAAGAAATTGATTTACTTTCTATTTCTTCTTGAAAAATTTTTTTCACGTAGGTACCTCAAAAAATTGATTTAGTTTCATAATTGTAGCTGTTGCAACCCAAAAACAAGGGAATTTTGAGCCCACATTATGAGTTTCTTCCGAAAAAGAACAAAGTTTAACTCTTGTGTACACCTACTAAAAACCTGTTAATATCTAACAATGTGTTGTTAGGCTAACAGTTTTGGGGCATCGGTGACTCCCCGTGAATTTTACTGTTTGAAAAACTACTGGTTTTGAAGCAGATTTGACTTTCCTTTCCTGTCAGGGGGGGATTTCCCCCTTCTAGTTCGGGAAACTGCATCATGCAGTACCTCTAGGACTTTCGCTGATTCAAACATTTGGTGTCGGGAGATTTTGAGCTTACCAATAAGCTTGCAAATTTTCCCCCATTGACCCCATGATTGCACCTCCTTATCCTCTGGTGAAGAGGTGCAAATTCCTATTATTTGCCAATAAGAACGAGGTATGCGTTCAGAGAACCCTAACCCTCGTCTGGCAATCACCATGGCCGCAGCATAAGCAGAATTCAGCCCATATTTAGCCATATACTTCACCATCCCAATAACTGAGGTGGCAAAAGGATTCTTGAAAATTACTTCGATGCCATATTTTTCGGCTCTAGCTACTAAGAAAGCTCTAAATTTATCATAGATAAAACCACTCAGCATTCGGTTGTATTTTTTCGGAGAATGTCTTAAAGTAGCTTTCTTTTTACTAAAATCTAAGTCTTCACAAGCAATGGGACATCCATAACTCTCCCCTATCCTAACAATGTCAGCTACAATATCCCTTAACTTGGCTTCAACTTGTCCCGTGGTACCCGTAGGAATATCCCAAGAAAACAAAGTTTTTTGTCCATTAACTTGATGTAAATTCCCATCTCTTTTGACATAAACAAGGTCAATTGATTTAGCATTTAAGTCAATACCTAAACAACCATTTCTTTTGTGAGAAATATAAGGGACCCCTTGCACATAAGTGGATAAATGAATATACCATTGATTATCTTTATGTTCTCTTCTATAAATTTGAACCGTAACGGGTTTATTAGATTCTAAAGCATACAATAAATCATGTTTGCGTTGTTTAGTAATTTCAAACTCTAAAGTAATTTTATTCCCATAAATCTTCTGATAGCAACGAGGAACCGTAATTGTCACAGTAAAAATATCATCAGCTTTGTGATGAATTTTAGTCACAGGATTATTACCATTTACTGACCCTTTTCCTACACTATAAAAGTTTCCCCCTCGTTTTCTTCTCCATTCTTCTAACCATTCTTCATGATTACTATACCCATTTTCTTCTAAATTATATTGAGCCTTAAATAATTTCTTTGACCCCCAACAAATATGCAACCTTTCTTCTTGCTGTAACTTGAGGAGTTGCTGTTGCTTTCGTTTTAGCCTTTCTAACTTAGATTTAATTCCTAATAATTTCTTATTAAAGTTTCTTAGATTTCCCTGAGTCGGATTATAATAAGCATTATCTAGATTTTCTAAACTTTCTCCTACTTTCTTAAATCCCGCTTTTAAATCCGTTTCAAGAAGAGAGATTTGATGTTCTTTAGCAGTGGTTAATTGGTCAAATACAGAACTAGCATTTCTAGCCAAACTATCAGCATAAGCCCACTGAATATTATACTTTTTCTGAAAACTTTTCTCTATTTCAGTTTCGGATATTCCTTTTTGTCTATCATTTAAAGCCCTGCGTAAAAGACTTTGATATTCATTACCCCAATCTTCTAGAAATGGATGATATTCTACCTTACTTTCAATCCCTATAATTCTTTGATACACGGGTATTTCATTCTTCTGTTTTGACCGACTAATCCGTGTTAACTTAGCTTTTAAGGATTTCTTTTTCGCCATTTCTTTTTCGCTATTTCTTTCAAGAAAATCACTTTTTTATTCTAACATATTTTTTCATCAAGAGTCTCTTTAACTATTTTATTAATCTCTTTTTTATATTTCCTTAATCCATAAAGACGACAGGAGAAAGAATGAATCACAGCCATCAAGTCTTCTACTAGCTCTTGTTGGGGAGATAAATTTTGTGCATTAGCCACTATTAACCTTCCTTCATGTGTTGCTAAAAAGTCTTCAAAGTATTCAAATCCAAATCGGCATAATCTATCTTTAAAAGCAATTACTAAAGTCCCAATTTCTTTATTTTCAATCATTGTCATTAGTCGCCAAAACTGAGGACGAGTATAGTTCAATCCCCCTCCAATTTCTTCAATAACTTCATCAATAATATAGCCTCTCGCCAGACAAAACTGTTCCTTAGCTTCTCTTTGTCGAATTAGGTCTTGTTTTTGTTTGCTAGAAGAAACTCTTGCATAGATAACCGTTTGTTTCTTAACTTTTGGCTTTTCTAAACTTAAGGCTTGATAGTAATCTTCCTCTGTATAATAGCGGTGTCCTGATGGAAGTCGTTTGGCTGGCAATTTCCCGTTTTTATCCCAAATTCTTAAGGTTCCAAGGCTTCGGTTAATCTTTTTGGCAAATTCACCTGGTTTGTCTCTAGCATTCAATTATTGACTCCTATAATCTCCTAAACTTTATAATATATTAGCAGATATAGATATATTTTTGCTACCTAGACGGAACAGTAAAGTTAAATGTCCTTTCTGAAATGGGATCTTAATCTATAGGTAGATTCTAACTCCTCATTTTTATTCTAAGACTTAAATGATACCTTATCTATAAATTTTTCCGAATTGGCTCTACCCAACAGTAAACTTATGACACATCACCTTATTGTTTAATTGTTTAATAACAAAGGAAAAACTCAGTAAGGCTAAGCTAAGAAAAAAATATATGGATATTTAACTTAAGCCATTTTATCTCATAAATTCAGAAGATGATCAGGCTATTCCATTGCTTCTGCGGTTCGCGCATCTGCCTCGGTGCCTCAAAAAAGGCAGATGGGTTTTTCTGTTAAGTTAAGTAACATCTTTGATCTAGCCTTACGCATTAATATTAGGACATTTTTTGTTGTTCCCTGTTCCCCTTTCACTCAAGTATCGATGTCCTAACTATTTTTGGTACTGCTATAGTGTGCGATCGCATATCATACTAACTAAATCCGGTTATTAAGTATCCTTTATAGAATTTATTTTATTTAAAAAATAGATTTCAAAAATTTGATATGGTAAAATATGTAAAGACGGGATGTAGCGCAGCTTGGTAGCGTACTTCGTTCGGGACGAAGGGGCCGCTGGTTCGAATCCAGTCATCCCGATATATGTTTGTCTACATAACCAGGAATTTTTTCTTCTGCTTTTGCCTGAATTTCAGATTGAATAATTTCTCGCATATCTTTAATCTTAGGAACAACAATACTTCCTGCTTCATAGGTTTTAGCCACAGCTACGATGGCTTTAGCAAGTAAACGATCAATATATTCACCTAATTGTGATTCACCAAATTTATTATCACTGAAAGATTTTTGGGCTTTATGGCGTTGATGGGAGGTTTTTTGCTTCTGTTTACGTTGACGATTTAACAAATGATAATTTTCACCCAATAATTGTTTCAGACTACGGTAAGCGATCGCAACTCCTGTTATTCCATCCACAATAGCAAGGGTGGCTGGTTTTTCGAGTGCCATGGCAACACCAACTAGAATATTAGATTTTCCTTGATACAAAGGCTTATGGGGACGATTATAAGAATTAGTAATTTTTTGTAGGGAAGATTCATTTCTTTGGATAGCTTTTTGAAAATCGTGATTAGCTTTGGCAATATTTCCTTTCTCTTTGAATGATTGAAGCCGAGATACGGTAATAATTAACCATAGGTGTCAATAAATTTCAAGCTGTTGACAACGAAAGAAAATACCAAAAGTTAATTCAGGTTTCATTCGTAGGCGATTTGTTTGAAATTTTTTAGATTTCTCTTGCTGAATTTGTTCTGTACCTTCTTCTGTCCAAAAACGAGTATCTAAACTACAATGTAAAGCTAAATTATGAATATTCCAAGGTTTACCTTTGCTTTTGCCTTCTTGCCAAAAAATTCGACCAGATCTTAAAGTAAATAAAGCACTAGAATCTTGATTTTTGCCATTTTTCTTGATTTGTTGATCTTCATAAAAGCGTTGAAACCAGTTTAATTGTCGTTGGTCACAGTATATTTGAAAAGTATGCTTTCCTAAGCCGTTAAAGCGCACACAGAGGCGACCTTTCTTATTAATACTCCATGTTAAGTCTTCATTAGTTTCATAAGCAACAGGATAAGGAGTAGATTTAGATTGGCTTAAAAGTTGATTTTGCCATGATTTAACTTTTTCTGCATCCATGGTGGCAGTATTAGCCGCAATATTTAAAGTTTCTAACCAACAGTCCCCTGTTAAGTCTCTACCTTGAGGAATTGAGCTGTCTATCTGTTTAATAAGACGTTGAATCTTGACTTCAACTTTACGGCGACGTTGAGCAAATTTTTTGGGATCTTCAGGCTTTTTAGCAATTTTACAACTGTTTTTGAGCAGGTAACGAATAGCACAACGGGTTAAACTATCCTCAGTTTTGTCATATAAATCATTCAGTTGAGTAAACAAGCTTTTGTTATTTTGAGATTTTTTACTTTTTTCAGTGGACTGTGGGTCTGGTTTAAGGGAAGAAAGAATTTCAGTGGCTTTTGCTTGAATGGTTTCCAGATTAGACTGACTGATTTGAACTAATTCTTGATCACTTTTGAGCATTACTAACCAACGATTTTGTCCCTCTAATTTACGCTGTAACTGTTGTTGAAGTTTTAAACATGATTTGTAAATGTAATCAACAAGAGCGATCGCACTAGTATAAAAGCGCCCAGGTTGATCTCGAAAATGGGGATCTTTTCTGAGGGGTTCGCAGAGTTTTTTGATAATCCCTGCTTCAAGCTTGCCTTTTTGTCTCCAGGTTTCAAAGTCAGGATGGTGGGCTACTTGTCTTAAAAGTTCGTTTACCAAAGGTGTATTTTTTTCCTTCATCAACTGCCAAAGGAATTGACGGGTTGTTTCTGGGGCGACGAGGCGACATTGAATTGTAATGATACTCATAGAATCGTCACTTAGTACATAAACTCATCTTAATTATATTAACACATTATGTGTTTTAAAACATAAGTATGTTTTGTAAAAGCTTTTTTATATAATCAAAATTATATGGAAAACATGTTTTTTACCAGTACAGAAGCATCTAAAATTACAGGATGTTCTCGTCGGCAATTACAATACTGGCGAGATAAAGGACTTGTTATACCAACAGTTAACCCTAGTGGAAAAGGGCGTAATGTCTATTATTCCGTCTCAGATTTATTACAGTTGATGGTAATGGAGTATTTGCTGTCAGTGGGGTTAAGTTTTGATACGGCGCAAAAATCCCTGGAAATTTTGAAAGAACATTACCCTGAGGTTTTTAAAGCGGATGTATCATTAGAAGAATTAAACCGATTAATGATTTTAATGAGTCCTAATAACTTAGAATTAGCGATTTATAACGATGAAGATGCGTTTTCAAGGGTCAATGGTCAGGGACTACCCCTGGTGCCGTTTTGGGGAGAGAGGATTCATAAACGTTTAAGAGAAAATTTAAAAGAATTTTCTAAAAATTAAGATAAAAGTAGGGTAGTTAATTAAAAGCTATTGATTTTAGGCAATTTTACGTTGCACCCTTCACATATTCTCATGAATAGTTAATATTTTGCTACTAATGACTTTCCAACAAGGGATTTGGAAATCTGTTTTTTGCTTAGATTCTGAAAAACCATATTCGGTATTTGCCGATTGTTAGCCAAGTTACCTTAATTTGGTCTCCTCCCACAAAACTAGTACCTTATTGATAAAAAAGTACCTTTTCACCCCTTCAGGAAATTTCTATCATATACTCATAGGGCAAAAAAAGCTCTTTACTAAGTTGAATTCAAAGGTCAAAAATGCCAGAAAATAATACCTCTAATTATCCTCAACCTTATATGTCTCCAAGCGGGGAACTAGGACTATCTCAAAACATTAATGGTAATTCTCAGATAAGAGTTAATCCTACAGGAGGCGGTTTTTGTCATACTAGTCAAGATGGAGCAAATACAGGTTGTATTGATGTTGATGTAAATACTCGATCCATCTCTTTATCAAATGATCATAATCATTTAACAGTTAATCCTACAAAAGGTACTTTTTGTCATACTAGTCAAGATGGATCAACTACAGGTTGTTTAGATCACAATACGAACACTGGATTTACCACTTTTTCTATAGAAAGAAGGTGGTAAAAATAACTACAATACTAATCAAGTACTGTAGTTAAAAATATTCAGTAAACTTATATTTATACTTCTATCCTAGTTTAACATAAGCTAGGATAGAAGTATTCTACTCTACATTAATAAGGAAAGTACTGCAATGAGAGATTGGCAAGAATTTTTGACTAAACAAGCAAATTGTTTAAAAGATAGTTGGAAATTGAAAGGTACTCAGTTAGAAACTTTAAAGGCTATGTATCCTAATTACAACAGCGATTTGAGTGTAAAAGAAATTTGTCAAGCATTAAATATAGAGAAATCAACATATTATAGTGATAATCGTGCTGGGGGAGTTTATAAAAATTTTGAGAGTGTATGTGAAGAATTAAAGCAAGATAAAAAGGGTAAATATGATGTTTTACGTAGTTATCTTCAAAAACAATATGTTGAAATAGATGAACTTTGGAAACAACTTCAAGAAAAAGCTGAGGTTTCTAAAATGGGGGCAATCAAAACAGAAAAAATGCAAGGGTGTCTTTTATCGTTCACAGAAAATGAGAATAATGATAGTCCTTTTTACCGTCAAGTAAGATTAGGAGAAAAAATCCAAATTCAGATTAATTTAGAAGAACCAAACAGGTATGTTATGGTTTTAGAAAAGGGTGTAGATGATAACTATGGACTTTTATGTCCTTCAATAATTGCAAGTTATAGTTGTCAGAAAAAAGAACCACTTATTTTACCACAGAAAAATATGGATGATTTTCCAATGATAGCAAAAGGAACTGTTGAACAAGTAGCTATTATTACATCAAAGCCAATAAAATTAAATTGGCCACTGCATTTTACTATGGAATATACACATTTAAAACTTTATACACATCATTTACAAGAATTACTTAATAATTTAAAAAATAGAAGAGATTATCAAATTTTACGATGTGAGTTTTACGTCATTTAGTTCCAACAACATTGTTAACTAAAAATATTAATTGTGTGGATTAAAGCTTTTTAAATGGACGAACAAGAATATCACCAAGCACTTTCATGGGCATTATTTCAGAATATTATTTCACCAAAAGAAATTGCTATCCTTCAACTAGATAATATAAACAATCATGAATTTGTATTTGCTAATAATGAAATCTCACCAGCTATAATGAGTATCTTAGAGAAACTCAATCAGACTATTATTTCTTTAAATCAACAGCAAGATAAAACAGCAGCATATACAGTTCATCAAATTCTACTAGTGGCTGGACAAATAATTTACAATGTTTTGATTCTTCTGGCTACTCAATTCAAAAATCAAGGAAATTATCCCGAAGCCATTTATATTTGTGAGTTATGTCTTTATGTGACAGTACTATACAGCCTTAATACACATCATCCTGATGTAGCAACAAGCCTTAATAATTTGGGATTTTTATCTCAAGAAATGGGAAGACTAGAGGAAGCTGAGTCCTACTATCAACAAGCCTTGGAGATGAGGAAAAAAATATATGGAGAAGAAAATCATCCTGATATAGCAGAAATCTTTCATGATCTGGGAAGTTTATCCCAAGAAATGGGAAAAATGGAAGAAGCTGAGTATTACTATCAACAAGCCTTGGGGATGAGGAAAAAAATATATGGTGAAGAAAATCATCCTCATAGAGCAGCAATCCTTAATAATCTCGGAGGTTTATATGAAACAATGGGAAAAATTGAAGAAGCGCTGTCTTACTATCAACAAGCCTTGGAGATGTATAAGAAGGTATATATAGAAGAAAATCATCGTCATATAGCAAGAATCCTTAATAATCTGGGAACTTTATTCCAAAAAATGGGAAAAATAAAAAAAGCTGAGTCTTACTATCAACAAGCCTTGGAGATGAGGGAAAAAATATGTGGAGAAGAAAATCATCCTTTTATGGCAACAATCCTTAATAATCTGGGAAATTTATCCCGAGAAATGGGAAAAATAAAAAAAGCTGAGTCTCACCTTAAAGATGCCTTGGAGATGATGAAAAAAATATGTGGAGAAGAAAATCATCCTCTTATGGCAGCAACCCTTAATAATCTGGGAAATTTATCCCAAGAAATGGGAAAAATTGAAGAAGCGCTGTCTTACTATAAACAAGCCTTGGAGATGTATAAGAAGGTATATATAGAAGAAAATCATCCTCTTATGGCAGCAACCCTTAATAATCTGGGAAATTTATCCCAAGAAATGGGAAAAATTGAAGAAGCGCTGTCTTACTATAAACAAGCCTTGGAGATGTATAAGAAGGTATATATAGAAGAAAATCATCCTTTTATGGCAACAATCCTCAATAATCTGGGAAATTTATCCCGAGAAATGGGAAAAATGGAAGAAGCGCTGTCTTACTATCAACAAGCCTTGGAGATGATAAAAAATATATGTGGAGAAGAAAATCATCCAAATATAGCAGGATGCCTTAATAATCTGGGAAATTTATCCCAAGAAATGGGAAAAATGAAAGAAGCTGAGTCTTACCTTGAAGAAGCCTTGGAGATGATAAAAAATATATATGGAGAAGAAAATCATCCAAATATAGCAAAAAGCCTCAGTAATCTGGGAGTATTATCCCAAAAAAGGGGAAGAATAGAGGACGCGCTGTTTTACCTTGAAGAAGCCTTGAAAATGATGAAAAATATATATGGAGAAGAAAATCATCCAAATATAGCAGCAAATCTCAAGAATTTGGGTTTAGTATACTCTATAAAAAAATCCTACTCAAAAGCATATCAATACCTAAAACAATCAGTAGAAATTGATAATAATATCATTCAACGGGAATTTGGTTTCAGTTCATTTTCTAACCGTGAATTACTTATTAGCAATAAAAAAGTTTCTTTAGATATTTTTCTATCTCTAGTTAAACAACATTTTTCTGATTCTACTGAAGTGATTAACACCGCTTTTGAATTTATTATTCAACGTAAAGCTATTATTGCTTATTCCCAAGCCCTGTTTAATCAATACCTTTATAGTGAAAAATATCCTCATTTAGAAAAGGATTTTGAAGAACTACGTCATTTATATGAACAAATAACTTATTTATCATACTCTGATGCTCAACTAAATCAAACTAACATCGACTTACAAACGATTATCAACAAACGGGATGAATTGCAAAAAAACCTCACCTCACAAATACCGGAATTAAAAAAACTATATCAGTTCGCATCTCGTCAATCCATCGCTTTGGAGTTACCTAAAAATAGTAGCCTCATCGAATTTATTCACTTTAATGTTTATGACTTTGAGGAAAACAAATGGGATAAACCTCTTTACTTAGCCTTTATAGTCAATCAAGAGCAACCTGAAAAAGTAGAAATGCTCTTTTTTGATGCTGAACATATTGACAGACTTATTAATATTTATCGTGATACTATTATCCCTCCTGATGGTAAATCTCGCTGTCTTAATAGTGTAGAAAATTCATTGAGCAATCCTGAAAAAACGGAATTAACTCTCAAAGAATTTGATAACCAAGCAGGTTTTGAGCTTTATGAAGCCTTATTTAATCCCTTATGGGGAGTTATCGGCGAGAGAGAACAATTATTTTTAGCCCCCGATGGGCAATTAAACCTTGTCCCCTTTGCTGCTCTTTCTACGGATACTAAAGGCGGTTTCTTAGTGGATAAAATAGCTCTTAACTTTTTTACCAGTGGACGGGATATAATGCGAGGTAAGGTAGAAATTGACCGCCCCACTACCAAATCATTATTCATTGCAGATCCTGATTTTAATTTATCAGCTAGTTTCGTTGATAATCAAGAAACAAAAAACTTTAAAGAATCATCAAGTCACTCAAACAACGAACAATACCGTGATTGGATCCAAAACCATGATTTAGAACAATTAGAAGGGACAAGAATTACCACGGCTAAACTCGCCGAAAAATTCAAGGTCCAGCCTTATTTCGGTGAAGAAGCCCTTGAATCTGCCTTAAAAGCCAGTAAATGCCCTAAATACTTTATGATAGCTACTCATGGAGTCTTTGCCCCCTATAAAGGCAACGAACCGCCTCCAGAACCATTAAAACTACAGACTATAACATCCCAAAATCGTTTCTATCACATTCAACAACAACCTAACCCATTATTAAGGTCATTTTTAGCCTTAGCAGGGGCGAATACATGGCTTAAAAAAGGACAATTACCGGAAAATGCTGGTAAAGGAGTAGTTTTTGCTCAAGATTTATTAGCCCTTGACTTATGGAAAACAGAAGTAACAATACTTAATGCTTGTCAAACCGCATTAGGAGAAGTAATTAACGGGCAGGGAGTTTATGGCTTACGGTATGCTTTTTCTTTAGCAGGTACAAAAACCTTATTGATGAGCTTATATTCAGTACCAGATTTAACCACACCCTTATTAATGGAAAGATACTTCCACAATTTAGACCAAAAAATGGAACGCCATCAAGCTCTCCGAGAGGCACAAATATATGTGAAAGATATAACTGTTGCTGAATTGCTTGAATTTGATTGGGGTAAAGAAATTATCAAACAAAAATTAGGCTCACCTGATGATTTTGAAACTCGTATTGATAGTCTAATGACATCCCAAGGAGATGTCAAACCTCTTAGCCATCCTGAAAACTGGGGAGCATGGATTTGCCAAGGAGTTTTTGAAACTTTATGAGAAACAAAATTAAACTGTTAAGACCAAGGTAACAGGGAATAGTGATGACTATCAGTTTTTTCAATTAATTTGATAATATCCAGTTTGAATACGTATTAGCTTACTATTTCAAATTGAACAACCATAATTAATATAATTTTAACAATGTTGACCTGTGTCTGGGTTGGACATTTGTTTTATTGCCTGTATTTACCCTCTATAATAAAAAGAAGCGCAATAATTGCGCTTCTATAAAAAAGTTAGCAAAGATATACACTATCTTTATTTTTGCTTGTCATCTCTCATTCTATTTTTTGGACTGCGACTGTTTGAAAACTTCACAGGCTTTAGCTTTGTCTATTGCGCAATCTGTTAAAGGTTTGCAATTTTTTTGTGATGACTGACTATAGTTAAATTGAGGTTTAGGTACTGAAAAGTTGATTTTGACCTCCTTTTGCGTATTGCAACACTCCTTTTTAAAATTAGTGACTCCGGGTGGGTTACATGGATCATACTGTTTTTTAGGCATAACAGATTTATATTACTCCTTCTTATTACTAGACTTTTTTACTACTTATATTTCGTCTTATTTGCTGTGAAATATAAGCAAAGAGCTTTTTTAAAGCCCTATGAATATGATATAAATTTCATTAAAAATGAGCTAGAGGGCATAATAGGTATTAGGTACGAAAAAAGTATGAGTAAAAATTTATTTGTAGCTGTCAAAAAAAATGGATAGTAAGCTGCTCATAAAAACTAATCTGGCTTTGTTAGTAGCAAAAAGGTTTCTATATCTGGATAAGCAAATTTAAAATAAGGACAAAAACTTTGATATTTAGGGCAAGCTTGGTAAGATTATAAGCACAAGCTAATTCTGCGAAACCTGTGCTAAATGTACTCCCATTTCTCAAAAACTAGCCGACAGCGATCGCACTCTCCAAACTCCCACAAAGCAGGAATCTTAAACTTCTTGTCACAATTAGGACACTTAGACAACAGCTTTAAGTTGTGTTTCTCACACATCCAAACTGACTTAAATTGCCATTCAATCCTATGACAGGGCAACTCTTTATAACACTCTCCACACAAGCGAATTGACTTGAACATCAACTCTTCTCCCAAAGGAGGTAGCATTAAACGTAAACGTTCCCCCTGAACCCCAACAATCTCTCCTAAAGCCTGTAAATCCGCATCAGAAGGAAAAGGATTAAGATAAAATCGTTCCCATCGAGCTATTTTTGCCCCAATCCCTGCTAATTGTCCCAAAGCACTGGGACTTAAATGATTTAGTCGTCTAAATCGTCCTAAAAAGTGGCTGAGGCTTTCTCCTTCCATTGGTTCAACAATAAACAACCAAGGTTTAATTTCATTATTTGCTTTCATGAGTATTCCCTGGCTACTTCCTGTAAAACCGTCTTTTCAATTTTTTTACTGCCTCTAGACAGAGACTTAATTGCTGCTTCTCTCAAAAGCTCATCTAAACGACCAATGTAGCCTTCAGTTGCCTTAAACAAGATCTTGATCATCTCCTGACGGCTTAAATTAGAAGCAACAGGCAACTGTAAAACCTTTTCTTCCCAAATAGCAACAGTTTTCTTAAAATCAGCTCCTGTCAACTTACCAAAGCGACGATGAGAGCGAAAACGATTGTAAACTTGTTCATCTCGCTTAATGACAGCATCTAATCTATCAGTACCAACTAAAACCACTGAAATTTCTAACTTATCATTAATATCTCGTACTTCTGGGAATGTATCTGGTTTTAATCTATCAGCCTCTTCTATCGGTGTCTCTATTAATTCCTCTTCTTGAACCTTAGTATATCCAGGTAGAGTAGAAAAAAGACTTTGATTAAGAGTTTTAAAAGGACGTTCTACAATACCTCCTTCAGAAGGGCGATCGCGTAACTTCAGCACAAATCCTAATTGAGTAGCAATTTCCGTCAGATGATTGGATCTAAAATCCTTACCTCCATCAGTAAAAAGATATTGAGGTAAACCATAGGTTCCCCATTCACAATTAAGTTTATATTCTTCGCCATATTGCTTTGGTAATATAGCATTTCGTAGAGCTAAAGTGACAACTTGAGAACTAGGGGCATCAAAACCCAAATTAATCCCAACAACACAACGAGAATAACTATCGATTACGGTTGTTAACCAAGGACGACCAATTAACTCACCATGATTATCAACTAACAAAACATCAGCACGAGTATGGTCACACTGCCAAACTTGATTGCTATAGTTAATCTCTAAATCAAAGCCATCACGAGTTTTCACTGATAAAGAAGAACCTTTCCATCCTGGCGAACGAATAGTCTTTTTCTGCTTATTGAGAATTGGCTTCAATACTCTTAAAACTGTGCGATAACTAGGAGGATCAAGATCATCTATTTCCGATGCTTTCACTTCTACTCTTAAGGCTACCTGCTTGGGAGTCATCCGTTTACTACCTTTATTCCCTTGCTTATAAGTCTTGATCATAAAGTCTTCCCAAAAATCACCTATTCGGTATTTGCCTTTATCCCTACGCTTTCCACTAACTAAACCTGTCAAACCTTCTTCTTGATAACGCTTAAAGAGTCTTTGTACAGAACGGACAGAAATATCAAGTTTCTTTGCTCCTTCTCGAAGCCTTTCGCCATAAGTTGCGCGATCGCACGGTTCTAACAGAGACTGAATCACTTCTAATTTAGTTTGTGCTTCTTCAGTCAGTTCAGAGATAATCACTACTTGATCATCAGATTCAGAAGGGGAGTTTGTATCGCTTATCATCTGCCATTTGTTAAACTATTTTTGTTTTAATAACACATAATGTTATTCTAACCAATAATCAATAAAAGCGCCATTCAATTTGTCACTAATCTGAAGATCGATGCTTAGGAACACGCCATCTAATTTGGCACTAATCTTATAAGCGACATCTAATTTGGCATTTTGTTAACAAAGGCTTTAATATATTAAAGTGTCATGAATCAATACTATCTAAGGATAACAGCCGACGACAATAATTTGGCATCACGTCATTTAATGTGTCACTGTACAGTTTGTACTTGTACAGTGACAAATTCTTTGTCGTTTAAGCTTTAGTGACAAATTAAGCGTCATTTTTTATAGAATTAATGTCCAAAAATTTTAACTAGAGCGAAGCGGATCTCGCACGAGATCGCTCTGGGGAAAAACTTTTCCATCTACTGAATGTACAATTTACTGAGAATTTTTTTGATATGATTAATTACAGTACAAATTTGTAAGTATATCGGCTAGCAACTTAAGGCGGGACAAGCTAGTGGAGACGAGTTGTCAGGTCATTCGTTCCCTGGATTTCCAATCCAGGACCTGGGAAACCATTGAACCCCTTCAACCTCCTACCCACCCAAAATTTCCCAGCTTACCGTGATAGCCGTATATTTACTCATGACATAATAAGTAAGGAATTAACATGAAGTTTACTGATAAAACTAAAAGATCTGGGATTAGTTGGGATGGAGGATTAGCAACTTATTCAGCAAGTTGGGTTGATTTTAATCAAGATGGATTAATGGATCTAGTTGATGTTCCTCATTGGATCCAACCGCTCCAATTAGACAAGCCGGGTGCTCAGCAACTTAGTATATATATAAATAATGGGAATGGAACCTTTGATGATATTGCTCCCTACGTATTGAATGATTACTATGAGCGTAATTCCGATACACACGGCATGACTGTGGCGGATTATGATAATGATGGAGATAAAGACATAGCATTTACTACAGGTGGGGCTCCCGCGAGCTTTACTTTGTCAAGCACGACTAGTCTTTTTTACGTTAATGAAGACGGATGGCTCAAAGAGAAAGCGAGAGATTTAGGTGTTGAGGGGATTATTGGTGATCGTAATGTTGATCTTAATGAAAAAACAGTTGATGCTCATGGCCATAGAGGTAGAGGAATTGCTTGGGCCGATGTTAATTCAGATGGTCGCTTAGACTTAATCCATAGCAACTGGGAATATACGGAACAGCATAAGAAGATAAGTCCCTTAATGAGGGAACTCTCAGATAAAGGTCTAGATCAAACAGCTTTATATCTTCAAACTCCAAATAATAAATTTAAACAAATTCGAAATTTTACAGGATCACCCCTGTACTCAACAGCGATTTATCCAGCTGATTTATTGGGAGACCAAGTACTTGACTTATTAGTAGAAGTTGGGTATAGAAACACTCTAAAAACCTACGAATCACAGAACAACGGTAGATTTGTTATTAAACTGAATACTCTACCTTCTGAAATAGAAGAAGTACAACGAAAAGTTATTACTGACGTTCTTGTAGAAGATTTTGATAATGATGAAACACCTGAAGTTTTAGTTATTGTATCACAAGACGCCAAAGAACCTACAACTCCCTTATATTTTGACTACGACAATAATACTAAGACTTATGTAGAAGTATCTAAAAATGCAGGACTTGATAAGCCTTTATATACTTCGGATGCAACAGTTGCGGATTTTGATAACGATGGCTATCTCGATATATACATGACAACATGGACCAAGACTAAAGACAATAAACTTCGTACTGGAGCAGGTATTCTGTATAAAAATAGAGGAGATGGAGAATTTGTATGGGTAAAGGGAAATGGTGGGATTATACCGAAAAGAACCAGCAAAGTGCCCACAGGAGTATACGGAAGGTTAACAAGTAACATTCAAAGAGTATTCAATGTAGATTACGATATGAATGGTTTTCCTGATGTATTCACTACGAATGTTGTAAGCGATCGCGATAAAAATAATCAACATGAACAAATAACACCGTCTTATCTTTTTGCAAATAAAGGAAATAGAAATAATTGGTTACAGATCGATTTAGAAGGAACTAGATCGAATCGGGATGCTTTGGGAGCTCAAGTAAAATTGACTACAGCTGACGGAATGACTCAATATAGAGAGCTTTATTCTGTACTTAATCAATCATTTGGCCAGAATTCCTCTCGGGTGCATTTTGGCTTAAATCAACATGAATTTGCCCAAAGAGTTGAAATTTTTTGGCCCTCTGGATTGAAACAGATTCTACGCAATGTTAAAGCTAATCAAATAATACAAGTTAAAGAATCAAACAATCGATTTCCATTGTTTCAAAGTATTCTAATCGGTGATAACAAAGACAATAACATTATAGGTACTAACAGAAATGATACAATCTTAGGACAACGAAACCAAGATGTTCTCATAGGGGAAAACGGAGAAGATAGCATTTCTGGTGGAAGTGGTCATGACACTCTCAGTGGAGGTGGCGGCAATGATTTTCTGTTCGGTAATTCTGGTCATGATCTCTTACGTGGAAATAGTGGTAATGATAAGCTAACAGGCGGCATTCATAATGATACATTAGAAGGTAATACAGGTAATGATACTTTGTTAGGTGGAAGAGGATCAGATCAACTAACTGGAGGTCCGGGAAAAGATAGCTTTGTCTTTTACAGTCCCGATGATGGTCAAGATGAGCTTACAGATTTCGACATTTTTAAAGATAAAATCGTTATTCCTCAAAAAGTATTTAGCAACCCAAGGGGTACTCGTCGAAACTCTGACAGACTACCTTTAGGTGAATTGCCAGCAGCCAATTTTAGCTTAGGTACAGAAAAGACAGAAATTAATACAGGCAATTTTGTTTACGATCAAAACACTGGAAATCTTTTCTTCGATTCTTATCCTGATGCTGATGCTTTTTATTCTTCAGGTGGTAGCAGAATTCATTTAGCCACTCTAACTTCAAAACCAGCTTTGAGCAATCAGCAGATTATGGTGGTTTAATTGTTTTACTATTAGATATCGCTCTTGTTTATCTGTTAGAATTTCTCTATATGATAGTGATATCTATTATGACTTTTAAGTTATAGCAATAGTCTATTAGGACGCATAAGTTATCGTTTTTAGGAAGGAACAGGGAACAGCGGGGTCCCACCGCTGTTCCCTGTTCCCTAGTGCGTAGCGCTATATAACTTAAATCGGCGTCTATATCAAGCGCCACCTTGTCACCCCATCAGGAACAGTATACATAGGGCTTGCTGAATAAATGTAAAACTTTTGCTAGATAAAGGTTTGATCCCATTTTTATCATAAAAAGTGCAAGGTTTTTTGATATATTATGCTAGAAAGAGTGCATTTTTTTCTTTGATTACTCGAAAATTCATAAATCATTATTACCTCTCTTGCCTCTCTTGCCTTTCTCCTCACCAAAACTTACTTTTTCACCCGTACCCTACATAGCAAGGCTTCTTCTTTTTTACTACAAAAAGAGTATACAAAAGCTATTTGTAGCGTTTTAATTAAAAAGAGAGTCCTGCCTCAAATTTGATACAATTTACCACCAAATGCCGAAAGAGGTGGTTAAGATATCTACCTCATCCCTTGAAAAAAGTCGATAGTCTCTGTTAAAGCCACGACAAAACGGTCTATTTCAGCGAAAGTGTTATAAAAATAGAGGCTGGCGCGGGCACTTCCAGAAGCTTGAAATAATTTATGCAAAGGTTGAGTACAATGATGACCCGAACGAATCGCTACTCCTTCGTTATCTAGTAAAGTAGATAAGTCACTAGCATGGATACCTTCTACATTAAAAGCAGCTAATGCAGCTCTATTAACCCTATTTTCTGTGGGTTTGGGGCCATAAATTCTTAGTTGGGGAATTTCTGAAAGTTTGGCAAATAAATACTTAGTTAACTCCTCTTCGTAGGCATGAATCCGCTCTACACCTATAGCACTAAGGTAGTCTACGGCGGCCCCAAGGGCGATCGCCTCACCAATGGCGGGAGTGCCTGCTTCAAATTTGTGAGGTAATTCACCCCAGGTAAAACCATCGAGGGAAACCTCTTCAATCATCTCACCTCCCCCTAAAAAAGGAGGCATAGAGTTAAGTAAAGCTTCTTTGCCGTAAAGAAAGCCGATACCTGTGGGGGCGCACATTTTGTGACCACTTGCTACTAACCAGTCACAGTCAATTTCCTGTACATTAGTAGGGAGATGAGGGACACTCTGACAGGCGTCAATAAGTACTTTAGCGCCGTAATTATGGGCTAAGGTCACTATTTCTGCTACAGGATTCACACAGCCGAGGGTGTTAGAAACATGGACTACAGCTACTAACTTTGTTTTAGAGTTGAGTAAACCTTGATAGGCTTCCATATCAAAGCCTTCTTCAGCCGATAATGACACATACTTCAACACAGCGCCAGTTTTAGCGGCGAGCATTTGCCAGGGTACTAAATTACTATGATGTTCCATCACTGATAGAATAATTTCATCCCCTGGTTGTAAATTAGCTAATCCCCAGGTGTTGGCTACTAGGTTAATTGCTTCGGTGGCGTTGCGGGTAAAGACAATTTCTCTGGCGGAGGTTGCTTTGATAAATTTAGCTACCTTTTCCCGCGCCCCTTCATAGGCTTCTGTGGCGCGATTACTCAAAGTATGGGCACCTCTATGAACGTTAGCGTTATCCTGTTTATAGTATCCTTGCCAAGCTTCAATTACCGATGTGGGTTTTTGAGAAGTAGCGGCACTATCAAAATAAATCAAGGGTTTGCCGTTAATTTCTTGTCTTAAGATGGGAAAATCTGCGCTAACTGTGTCAGCAAGGCTTTTAGTTGGTGTATAGGTCATATTTATTGATAATTAGTAATTTCTACAAGCAACACATTGAGAAAGACGTTTTTTTAGGGAATCTACTTCTATCATCTCTAGAATTTCTGCCCCAAAAGCATCTATAAGTAAGTGACGAGCATCTAATTGACTCAAGCCACGGCTTTGGAGATAAAATATTTCATCGGTTTCTAATTGACTGATGGTGGCGCCGTGGGTACATTTGACGTTATCGGCGGTAATTTGTAGTTCTGGTTTGGTGTTTACTTTGCCTTTTTCTGAGAGCATTAAGTTTCGATTAAGCTGGTTAGCGCTGGTAAGTTGCGCTGTTTGGGGCACTATTATTTTACCATTAAAGACAACCGTTGCTGTATCGTCTACAATACACTTGTGTAGTTGATTGGTAGTTCCATGGGGATGGTTGAGAGCAACTTTAGTATGAGTATCGGCTAATTGTTGCCCGCCTACTAAACTAAATCCCTGTAGATTAGTTGTGGTTTGTTCACCTTGTTGTAAGACTAAAAGGTTGTGACGGGATAGCTTAGCACCCATATTTACTTCAATGATACTGTAACTGCTATCGCGTTTTTGATTAACTACTGTGTTGCCTATATGAAAGGCATCTCCTGAGTCTCTTTGTATCCGATTATGTTTGATTTGAGCGTTGTCTTCTAGGAAAATGTCCGTGACAACGTTGTTGAAGTAGGGGAGATTTTGCGGTATGTCGGAACAATTAAGGGTTATAGTAGAATATTGTTCAATGAGAGTATATTGAGAGTTTCTCTGGGCGATCGCCACTAAATATGGTTGACTTAAACTAGGGGATGTTGTCGGTATACTTATATTTACCAGATGAATTGGTTGTTCGACTACTACGTTAGCTTCTGCCCAAATAACTGCCAATTCTTTCACACTAGCACTATTAAGTAGAGAAAATACATCTCTATGGGACTGATTGCTAGTTAAATACTCAATAACTGTGGTTTTTTCCTTAGCACTCAAATCCTGCCAATTGCCTACATACACTCCCCTTGGCAATCCCGATACATCAGACAGTTGAGGTTGATAGACACCGTTAACCAAGACCATTCTACTAGTTTGTGCCTCAGGAAGGATAAACTGAGCTAAAGTTTCTGTATCTATTTCCCTAGGGGTAGACAATTCCCAAGGAAAACTAGTTAACTCTGATAAATCAGTGAAGCGCCAATCTTCATCATTTTTGCCGGGATACTTCTGATTAGCTAATTGAGCGATCGCCCATTTTTGTAGTTCTTCTAATTCTAAGCTTGTTTCTAACTCAGTTAATTTACTAACTAAATTTGTTAAATAACTATCTATTGTTTCTTTTTTATCTACTAAGGTGCTCATTTAAACTTCTACCTCTGCTTTCTCCTCTGACTCATCTTCTAAGAATTCGTAGCCGCGGGATTCCAATTCAAGGGCTAACTCTTTACCTCCCGTGGTAACAATTTGTCCATTTTGCATAACGTGGACAAAATCAGGCTCTATATAATTAAGTAAGCGTTGATAATGAGTAATTAAAACAAAAGCATTATCAGGAGATGCTAACTGATTAACGCCATTAGCAACTATTTTCAGAGCATCAATATCTAAACCGGAATCTGTTTCATCTAACACAGCTAAACTAGGCTCTAACAAAGCCATTTGTAGAATTTCATTCCGTTTTTTTTCTCCTCCAGAGAAACCTTGATTAACGCTTCGCTCTAAAAAGCGGGGATCCATTTTCACGATATCTAACTTAGATTCAATCAAGTCTTCAAAATCAAAAGTATCTATTTCTTCTTTCCCCTGGTGTTTCAATTTAGCATTGTAAGCAACTCTCAAAAAATCTAAATTACTCACCCCAGGAATTTCGATAGGATACTGAAAGGCTAGAAAAATTCCGGCTAAAGAGCGCTCTTGGGGCTCTAATTCCAGTAAATTTTTCCCTTGGTAGATAATTTCTCCTCCAGTTACTTCATAACTAGGGTGCCCTGCCAATACTTTAGAAAAAGTACTCTTACCGGAGCCATTACGCCCCATAATCGCGTGGATTTCTCCGGCTTTTACTTCTAGATTGACTCCCTTGAGAATGGGCACATCATCTATATTAGCGGTTAAATTACGAACGGATAGTATTACTTGGTTTTCTGTTTGACTCATGGATAATAAAAAATTGACAATTAGGTTTGTTGGTTTGTTGGTGTGTCACCTTTTGGGATTTTCAACTTAGGAATATAGATGACCTAATTCCTAAAATTTTGCACTAGTATTCTTGCTGGTGATTGATACACATTTCCAGCATGTTGAGGTAGTAGTAAAAAGAGCCTTTTTACTACAAAATCAAGTAATTACACTTAATTGTTATTTCACCACTCTCAATTCCTAATTCCAAAAGCTACTAGTAGCTTGGGGAAAAGAGGGAAGTCTGAATTTAACCTACGGAGCCTTCTAACTTGAGACTTAGAAGTTTATCAGCTTCTGCGGCAAATTCCATAGGTAATTTGTTGAGGACATCTTTACAAAAGCCACCTACTAACATAGATACGGCATCTTCTTCAGAAATACCTCGTTGGCTAAGGTAGAATAATTGATCTTCTCCTATTTTAGAAGTAGAAGCCTCGTGTTCAACTTTAGCAGTGTTTTGGCCTACTTGAATATAGGGAAATGTATTTGCTTGGGCTTGGTCTCCGATTAACATGGAGTCACACTGGGAGTAATTTCTGGCGCCTATGGCTTTTGGTCCTACTTTTACTAAACCGCGATAGCTATTTTGAGACTTACCCGCGGATATTCCTTTAGAAATGATAGTACTGCGGGTATTTTTGCCTATATGTATCATTTTGGTACCAGTATCTGCCTGTTGCTTATTGTTAGTTAAAGCAACTGAGTAAAATTCTCCAATGGAGTTATCTCCTACTAATACGCAGCTAGGATATTTCCAGGTAATTGCAGACCCTGTTTCTATTTGTGTCCAGGATATTTTAGAGTTAACTCCTTTACACAGTCCTCTTTTAGTCACAAAGTTATATATACCGCCTTTGCCGTTTTCATCTCCTGCATACCAGTTTTGTACTGTGGAGTATTTAATATCGGCATTGTCTAAAGCCACTAACTCAACTACAGCGGCGTGTAATTGATTAGTATCGTACATGGGAGCAGTGCAGCCTTCTAGATAGCTTACAGAGGCTCCTGATTCAGCAACAATTAGGGTGCGCTCAAATTGTCCTGTATCGCCGCTATTAATTCGGAAATAGGTAGATAATTCCATGGGGCAGGTTACTCCTTCTGGAATATATACGAAGGAGCCATCACTGAAAACTGCTGAGTTGAGAGCTGCAAAATAATTATCGTTAATGGGTACAACTGCACCTAAATAACGCTCAACTAATTCGGGATGCTCTTGTAAGGCTTCAGAGATTGAGCAGAAAATTACTCCCGCTTCTGCTAATTTTTCTTTGAAGGTTGTGGCAATGGATACACTGTCAAAGATTGCATCTACTGCTACGTTGGCTAATCTTTTTTGTTCTGATAGTGGTATACCCAGTTTCTCAAAAGTTTCTAAAAGGGCTGGGTCTACTTCATCTAGGTTTTCTAGTTTTTCCTTGCTTTTTTTGGGGGCACTATAGTAAATAATATCTTGATAATTAATAGGGGGATAGCCGACTTCTGCCCAATTTGGCTCAGTCATTTTTTGCCATTGTTTATAGGCTTTTAAACGGAATTCGAGCATGAATTCTGGTTCATTTTTTTTGGCTGAAATTAGGCGAATTACGTCCTCACTCAGGCCACGAGGCAGACTATCTGTCTCGATGTCAGTGATAAATCCGTACTTATATGGTTGGTTTACCAGGTTTTTAACTGATGTAGCGCTCATATTTATATGTGTTCTCTCTATTTATTAATTGACTATGTTTACTCAATGGGAAGGCACTAGTTGAGGACTTTAACAACTAGCGTGTTGTTTTTCTCTATTATATAATAGATTAACAACAAGTTTGTTGTCAAAGTATAATTTTACATTTAAGCTGGATAGTAAAACTGCTAAAAAAATGACTATATCTCAATCATCATCTTCTAAACAAGATATTCTTAACTATTTATTAAGAAAAGGACAAGCAAGTGCTAAGGAGTTAGCCCAAAGTTTACAGATAAGTGCCCAAGCAATTAGACGCCATCTCAAAGACTTAGAAACCGAAGGATTAATCGAGCATCAAGAGTCTACTCAAAAATTAGGACGACCTCAATATATCTATCAACTAAGTCGCCAAGGGCGCGATCGCTTTCCCCATAGTTACGGTGAATTTGCCATTACTTTCTTAGATACTTTAGCTGAAACTGTGGGCAAAGAACAGGTAAACCAAGTATTGCGCAAACAATGGCAGCGTAAAGCGTGGGAATATCAACAAAGAATTGGTTCTGGCAATCTCCAAGAAAGAGTAACTAAATTAATGCAATTACGTCGAGCTGAAGGCTATATGGCGGAATTACACTTAGCTCAACAAAACTCCTATATTTTAGCAGAACATAACTGCGCCATTTCTGATGTGGCTGAGTCTTATCCTAGTGTATGTGGTCATGAGTTAGAAATGTTTGCAGCGATTTTACCTGATTGTAAAATAGAGAGGACTCAATGGATTAATAATGGGGAACACCGTTGTGGCTATTTAATTCAACCTCTAAATGTTTCCTCTCCTGTTAGAGCTTTGACTAGTAACGAAATATCTCATTAAACCTTGTCATAACTTGCTAAAGCCGTGTATGATAAGATTGATGAATCAAAAATAAACAATGAGTTATGTCACACCAGCAAAAGCCTCCGAATACCTCGGGGTTTCAGTCTCCACCCTCCGGCGATGGGAAAATGAAGGAAAAATCAAGTCAATCAGAACACCAGGAGGTCAAAGAAGATTCTGCATCAACAAATAGAAAGAAGAAGAAAAACCCATTATTCTCTATGCACGAGTCTCTACCTCATCAAGAGCGAGATGACCTCGAACGACAAGCTCAATTTTTACAACAAGCTTACCCAGGAGGAGAACTTATTACAGAAGTTGGAAGCGGGCTCAACTTTAGGAGGCGAAAGTTGCTCAAAATTTTGGAGCGTATACTCCAAGGAAATGTTCAATGTCTTGTGTGCGCCTATCCCGACCGACTCTTCTGATTTGGGTTCCCATTTGTTGAGTGGCTATGCCAGCAAACAAAAACAAAACTCGTGGTTCTCAATGAGCGTAAACTTTCTCCCGAGCAAGAACTCGTTGAAGATATCCTGTCAATCCTCCACTGTTTTTCTGCAAGGTTATACGGACTACGCAAGGACAAAAAAGAAGTCACCAAAGCAGTACAAGAAAAAACCACGGAACCAGAGCAAAAAACCGACCCCAAACAGTGTCTTGAAAATCAGGGTTTATCCATCTAAAGAACTCTACAAAATTTGGAAGTTATGGTTAGCTGCCTATCGTCGGATATATAACTGGACTATTGAAAAATTAAGAGTTGATAACCAGTACTCAACATACAGTTTACAAGCTATTGCTAGGAGTGCAGATTTCCCCGATTGGGTTAAGAAGTTACCAGGGCACCAATTACAGGAAGCCGTAGCTGATGCTGTAGATGCTCATCGTCAAGCTAAAGCAAGTGGAGGAATGGCTAAATTTAAGTCCTGTAAAGCAACTTCTCAAGTTATAAAGTTTAAACCAGGTAACTATAAAAAAGGAACTTGGTATAGCAAGTTAACTAAAGGTTTAAGTTTTTACTCTAAACAAGAGTTCCCCAAAGAATGTATATACGGCACTCAGCTTGTATACCAAAAAGGGAAATGGTTCGCTTGCTTTCCAATAGTTAAAGCTACTGAAAATTTAGACGTAGAAAGAGTAATTGCTTTGGATCCCGGCAATAGAACTTTTTTGACTGGATATGATGGAGAAACTCTTCTAGAAGTTGGCGAGAAAGACATTGGGCGAGTCAATAGACTCTGTTCACATCTCGATGTGCGATTCGTTCCTGTTGAAGTAGGTTAAA
>NZ_JALKVM010000381.1:0-6166 GCF_057440575.1 Johannesbaptistia floridana | reverse complement strand
ACTCATTACTCATAATTCATCCACAACCAGTAACATTAGGTAAAGATGCTTTGGTGTGAGATTGGTGGGTGACTCGCTACTTTTGCTTTTGAGAATTTTGTTTTTGAGTTGACTCATAATTTTGAGTGCGTTTTGATAATATTGACTTCAAAGAATTCTTCCATTTATTTATTACATTTGTGAATAAACCCGGAGGTAATGGACTTAATTGATTGAAATCAAGTCTCGATTTCATTGGAACTTGTTTTGTCATCCCATTTTCTTCCCAGTTTTCATTACTAATTAATTCAGATAAACCTCGCCAAACACGAGTATTTTGTATTGTCTCTTTCTTTTTAAATCCGGTAACAATAACCAAAACCTCGTTACTAGGAGGTAAATTACATTGTTTTAGTTCTTCTGCTAATTCATTTCTCAGCTTAGGTATATTCTTTCCTATTTTTCTTATTAAGTTAGGCGAATGACTAGGAGGAATTGTTTCAAAATCAAAATTTTCTGGAACAATCAACTTATATAAATTCTCATAGTTAGGGTAAAAACCATATTGATTAGCATGAGTTTCTGTTAATTGTGTACTATCAACATTTCTTAAAAAAACCACTGCTTTGTCTACTTGTTCTACAAAATCTTCTGTATTTTCATCTTTCAGTGCAAAAACTATCATTTGACGAAAGAAAAAATCAGTTCTTTCATTATCTTCTGCTACCCATGCTATATCCACAGTAATCTGCCGGGTTTCAGAATCTTGACGAGGAATCTTTTCAATTTTTGTCTGATCTGTTATCTTATCAAAGTATTCTTGGGATTTATAAGGCTCAATTCCCGTAATCATTAACAATAATTTTTTAGTAGGTAATCTTTCTAAGACAATAGATTGAGAACTTTCTGAAACTAAGTTAATTGCGCCTTTAGATAATGGTGGAATTTTAGGATTAAGATGACCCTCTTGACTAACTTCTAGCCAGCGATAATCTTGTTCCGGTTGGTAATAACCTCGACTTTGGACATAAATGTCGATATTCATTACGACCTCTTATTTCTGTTTTTTAAATGGAGTAAAGCGTGACCCTGTAAAATCTCAAAACCCTCCTCATTTTGTTTACGGCTTTGGGCAAATGTTTTCACAGCTTGACCAAAGGGCGTCTCACCACCACCCAATACTCTACGTAGTCCTCGCAGCACCGGAGAACGTTCAACCAACTGTTTATCATTAGCAATCTTAAATAAAAAACTTAAGATATAGCGGAGTAACTCATCTCCATTTTTGGGCTCATATTCAGCGTTTATGCTTGTTTTACGAAACAGAAACCTAGGGTTATTGCCATCTTCTACTTCGTATCTCCAAAAGTGCAAGCAGCCAACGGTTTCAACCGGAGAAGTAATTACTGCTATCTTTTGGGAACGGTCTTCTAAAAAAGTTAATATAGAATTATATTCTGTTTTTATATACTCTATAAGTTTTTTACAAGATTCTGGCGTTTGTACATAAGTTTCACATTTGACAGGTGCAAAAATAACTAATTTAGGCTCTTTACTATTATTAAGAGCTGTTCTCAATAGAGCGGTCACTTCATCAGGTTGATTCCTAGATTTGTGGAATCTTCCACTTTTTCCTTCATTTATATCCCAATCACCACGATTTTGAAAATTTTCTTTTTTTGGCTCTAACATAGCTGGCGTATCAATTGTAATAATTACCACATAGGAATCTTGAATCAGCGTTTTTACAAATTCTTTTTCAGTATTATCCTTTGAAGTTAAATATCCTCCAGGATAATCTCGAAAAATGAGTCTCAGTTTAGTGTTTTTGTCAACTAAATCAAAAATATATTTTTGTAAAGAATCAGGTCCTGCTGGTGCCCTCGTTCCCTTTACTCCCTTGTCGCGTTCAGAAGCTGTCATTTGAGCTGGTAAACTCTTTAGCTGTTCTAAGTATTCATCAAGAATTGGTTGAGTTTCTTTATCAGCAATCAGATCAAATCCGATATTTTGAGCAATCCCGTGAAACTCTTCATACATAGCTAGTAAAAGTGTTGTTTTTCCTACACCACTCGCACCTAGCATGGTAATTTGAAATTCGTTCATAAAAATTGAGCCTCTTTTAATCTAAGTTTTAAGTTAAAGAACTAACAAATTGTAATTTATGAAGTTGATTTGCTTGGCTAACTTGTTCAATTAAATCTAGCCACTGTTGTCGGTTAGTATCCTTGCCAAAAGCTTCTGGCCAAAGATCGGACTTGAAATCCTCTAAAAAGATTCTCCAGCCCTCTTCTGCCTCTTCGGAACGGGTAACTTGATCAACAAGTTCCTCAACTTCCCAGTATATTTCGTCATAAGGTGTAGAATATATTTCAGCTAAGTGTTCCTCACATTTAAAAATAACGTCCCCATGAACCATTTCTAAATTAAACCGAACTTCTTGAGCTGTGTTCTGTTCTAGCGGCATATTAGTCTTATCGGGATTAAGATTATCTAAGTGAGGTCTGACTACGGAACGAATGTGGGTTCGATAATTCAACTCGAAATTTGCGAAGGTTTCAATCGATTGTTTTATTATGGTTACGTCTGGATCGTCAGGGGTGATGTCTACTAACTTTTTTAAAAAGTCATTCCCTTGAAGGTTCTTTAACTGAGAAATATTCTCTAAATGAAAAGAGTCTTTTAAAATTTTGGTCACTTTAGCTTTTGCTTCTTCTACCTTCTTGCTCAGCCCATTGTCCATTCCAGTAAATTTACGGGTTAAATGTGTACGAAGATTATGTAAGGATCTAGCATAAGTGCTTTGCCAATCATCTTTGTATATTTTCATGTCTAAAATTTCGTCAATATTAGGAAGACCTGTATCTTGTTTACATCCTTCAAAAACTGAGAGCACGACCTGTTTAAAGTCTTCTTTGTCTTTCTCTTCGTCTTCCTGATTTAGTTGTGTTTTTTCACTTATTTCGTTACCTTTCTGATTTGGTCTTCTTTCTTGATCTAAATTACGTAATAGCTTTTCAAGTTCTTTCTTTAACTGTTTCCAACGCTTCTTAAATAATCTAGAGTATTTACCAGATTCAGTACCACTATTGTCAGAGTCTTTTTGCGTCCAATCTTGTCGAGCTTTTTCTAATTCTTGTGCAACTCTTTGTTGAAGTTTATCGACCTCTTTTTGATAACTAATAACATACTTTTCATCTAAAGAAGTAATATTATCTATCATATAGTCTAAGACTATATCAAGAATGTGATTCGCTTCATCAGGCTCATAACAGTTAACTATTTCACATCTTACAACATCAATGTGCTTTGCTTGAATAGTGTTTTGATAATGCTCACAAGCTTTTCGATTAGTAGTATCATAGTTAAGAACCATAAAAGCTCGCTCATCAAAAGAATCTAGAGCTTGATAAGCTGTTTTATATAGATTAGTGTCTCTTGGCTCCCATTGATAACGCTTATTATCCGCATCAGGCCGACGAATAAAAAGAACAATATCTACTTCTTGTCCCAAAGTTTCTAACATTAACTGTTCATCCCCTAATCTGGTATCTCCTATACCAGGGACATCAACTAAAGCGATCTTTTGTGCTTCTTGATTGGGAAAAGGACAAGAAATTTTAACCGAGTCTACGGCTAAATGATCAAAAGAGATTAAATTTCCCCGCTCATCTCTTGGGTGAGAGACATATTTATCAATCTCGCTCTTATTAACCCCTAACAAAACTTTAGGTAAACCACTCTGTAAATGTTTTTTATACTGGTGAAAGTTATCATGATAATCATTTTTTAAATGTTCATAAATGGTCTTTAAAGTCGCATCTCCAGATCCTGAAAAATCCGGCACAGGAAGCGGTTTTTCAAAGTCTTCAAGACTGCTAGGTGGATTAGGTAGATTTAAAGCTTCATAATAGGGGATAATAACACTTTGCAAAAATGACTCAGTTGTGTGAAAAGTAACGTCAGCAGAAGTTTCGCCTAGTTTATGCTCTATAGTACTTTTGCACGCAGTACAAGCTTGACCTGGTTTAGCGGGAAGGACATCATCTTTTAATCCACTAATGCTTTTTAAAAATTGGCTTTTGCCTTGACCCATTAATCCCATCACACCAATATTAATTGTTTCTCGTTTATAACGTTCTGTTAGCTTATTTAACTGATTAATTTGATGATTAATAGCAGCAGATAAATTTCCTAAATTAACCCTCTTCAAGTAGTCAACAATTTTTCCCTCTTTTACTTCTTGAATGAGTTGACTTTGACGATGATCAACAGAATCTATGTTATTTTTCAGAAGTGATAAGTTACTAATAACTTGTGTAATCCGAGCAACTAGCGGCTCACGTTTTTCGATAATTGTTTGAATTGTTTGAGATCTTGACATAGTAGTATGATAATTGGGCCGATCAAGGTTTTGCCTGTTTACAACAATCCGCTTTTGAAAAAGCTAAAAATTTAAATTTGGTTCTTATTCCAAAGTATACCCTAAAGCGAGCTTCAAAAGCAGGGGAGATAAAGCCGAAAATTCCTCTGCTTCCTTCCCATCTGGAGTTTAGACTAAACGCTATTTTCGCAAATGGGCAGGTTTTAAAAGTTCGTTTTGATTACTATAGTTGTATTTCTAAATTAGCTTAATCTGTAGCATAAATAGTATAATGAGATTTAAATCTTCAATGATATCCATTGCTCCTATTCAATGTATACTTACACAGAGTACAAGGTATGGTAGATAGCGATCGCCGTGGTTGAGTTTTGAAGTAATGAGTTAAAGAATTAATGCTCAACGCTTAAAAATTGATTCTCGTCTGTTGGCCAATTTCTTTAGTTTTGCACTTGTGTGCTTTGATATGAGGTGAAGCTAGAATGTTTAAGGATGATAGCGACACTGAGATTAGACCCGGCTAAGAGTGAATTAATTGGTACAAATAACCCCACAGAACTTATTTTAGATAGTCATAAAACTGTATTTGCTCATTTTGTCAAAACAAATAACACAGGAAAAGAAAAAAATACCAGTATTCCTGATTGGGCCAATCCTTCTAACTCTTCTCAGGAAAAGACTGATCAATCTCCACTTAATCAAAACCCAGAATCTAATCCCTCTATTCCCAAATGGGCTCGTTTTTAAGGTAAAGATGCAAGATCTGAGAATGGCGATCTTAATTTTTGTGCGCCACACATATAACTATATGAAAATATTGCCATCGCATAGGCTATAATTAGAATTGTATTCATTGAGGAAAAACAAATGAAAGGAAAACAAATGAAAGACTCATTTCAAAAACAAGAGAATTGGATGAGAGTAGACCAACTGACAGGGATGACAAGAAATAGCCCATTAAGTTCTCCTGCTACAGTAAATGAGCTAGAGGAGAATGGCTTACTGTATATGCGGGAGGAAGAAAAGTTAGCACACGATGTCTATCTAACTTTATATAAAAAATGGGAATTACCGATTTTTTCCCAGATTGCTACCAGTGAACAACGTCATACAGACTCGGTCGCCAACTTATTAGAACGGTATGATATTGAGGATCCAACTCTAAATAATGAGCAGGGTGTATTTAAGAATTCCGATTTACAGCAACTTTATGATGATTTAGTCACTCAGGGGAGTCAATCACCCATAGAAGCTTTAAAGGTAGGTATTTTGATTGAAGAAACTGATATAGTTGATATACAAGGAGAGATTGGGCAAACCGATAATTTTGATATTCAAAGGGTTTACAGCAATTTATTAGAGGGATCTACGAACCATTTAGAGGCTTTTACTTCTACTCTAAATAATTGGTATTAACTGGAATCTAGAGTAAATTTTCCCTTGATAACATATTCAACTAGACTCCATTAACATTAAATCAACAGGAAGAAAATGAGTTTCAAAGACAATTACAATCATTAACAACTCATGAGGAAGAACAAGTAATGGAAATAGTAACTAGTTGGATGGCAAAAGGCATCGAGCAAGGTATTAAGCAAGGAGAGAAAAGCCTAGTATTGCGTTTACTCAAACGCCGTTTTGGCAACGCCATCAATCTTAATATGGAAGCACAAATCAATAGTCTCTCTCTCCCCCAAGTAGAAGCCTTAGGGGATGCTTTATTAGATTTTTCTGTGATTGATGATTTAAACCAGTGGTTAGAAGATAATCCTACCCCATGAGATTTAAATCTTCAATGATGATCTT
>NZ_JALKVM010000380.1:0-6174 GCF_057440575.1 Johannesbaptistia floridana | reverse complement strand
CTGTTGGGTTATCTCCCGGCCCAACCTACAGGTTACTACCTTCTTACTCATTACTTCAAAACTTATTACTTCAAAACTCATCTAGCGGTGCGTTACGGGCTGCGCCCTAACACACCCTACTAATGCTACTAATGCTGCTTCAAAACTTCTTTCACTTCAAAACTTATTACTTCAAAACTCATTACTCAACTCCAACCAGTAACATTAGGTAAAGATGCAAGATCTGAGCCTGTATTGATCACAATCCTAGATTAAATTGTTATAAAAAATACCATTTTAGAAACTTATTTATATTAAGATTAATCATTTATAGTTAAACAAAAAAATAATGGAAACTAAAATACCAAAACCAAAACCTTCTTTTAAAAAAAAGAAAATGGGATTAGCTAATCAAATACTATTAGCTATGCTGTTAGGAGTAATATTCGGCATTATCTGTAATTTATTTGTGCCAGAAGCAGTAAACTTAAGTCTGAATAAATGGATATTAGGACCAATCGGCAATATCTTTTTAAGAGCAATTAAAATGGTGGTTGTGCCTTTAGTATTATTTTCTCTTATCGGTGGCACGGCTAGTATAGGAGATATTGGTAAACTAGGAAGAGTAGGAATAAAAACCATCGCTTATTTCCTGTTAACAACTGCCTTTTCTATCACTCTCGCTCTTTTCTTTACTAATATGTTACAGCCAGGGGCGGGTGCAACCCCGATAGAAAGCGCACAGGATTTGACCACTTCTGAAGCACCTTTTATTATGGATATGTTGGTAAACATTGTTCCTAGTAACCCATTTGACGCTTTAGTTACCGGGAATATGTTGCAAATAATCTTTTTTGCTATGTTCTTTGGGATTGCTTTAACTTTGTTAGGAGAAAAAACTCAAGGGGTTGTGAAATTATTTGAGCAATTAAATGAAGTTTTTCTCAAAATCATTTTGCTAGTAATGAATTGGGCGCCTTATGCTGTTTTTGCACTTTTAGCTAGTGTTATTATGATTCAAGGCATAGACGTTTTAAGACAACTAATTAAATATATAGTCTTAGTTATATTTTTATTACTAATAGAAGCCTTTGTAATTAATGGCTTAGCCCTAACATTGTTAGGTAAACTAAATCCAATTACATTCTATAAAAAATATTGGCCAGTGATGCTAGTAGGGTTTAGTACTTCTAGTAGTAATGCAACAATTCCTGCAAATTTAGATGCCTGCGTCAATAAACTAGGTGTTTCTCATTCTATTGGTAGTTTTACTATTCCCTTGGGGGCAACGATTAACATGAATGGAACAGCTATTATGCAAGGGGTTGCTGCTTTATTTATTGCTCAAGTTTATGGGATAGAATTAGGATTACCACAACAACTGACGATTATTTTAACCGCGACTTTATCGTCAATTGGTACAGCGGGGGTACCTAGTGCAGGTATAGTTATGTTAACTATGGTACTGCAACAAGTAGGATTGCCTGTAGAAGGAGCAGCACTAGTATTAAGTGTAGATAGAATTGTTGATATGTTCAGAACATCAGCTAATATTACAGGAGATGCGGTGGCATCCGTGATTGTATCTAACTCTGAAAAGGAGTTAAACTTACGCATGTACAACGAAATCTAGAAAAAATGATTTGATTGCAAAAACTTTAACTTGTTAATGTGTAGAGGAGCGCAAGTATGAGCGCTCCTTTTTAAGTAATGAGTGCGATCGCCATTTAACCGAGAGCAAAGCACCAGAATAAAAGTACTAAATAGGCCAACAGGCGAGAATCAATTTTTAAGCGCGATCGCATTAATTCTTTAACTCATTACTCATTACTCATTACTCATTATTAATCCACAACCAGTAACATTAGGTAAAGATACTTTGGTCTGTATTTAACCCCCAGCTACGGCGGGAACAATACTTACCTCATCTCCTGCTTTCAGAGGGGTTTCAGTTCCTTGAAGGAAGCGAATATCCTCACTATTCACATAAAAGTTGAGGAAGCGACGTACTTGACCTTGTTCATCACAGAGACGACTTTTGATACCAGGACAAGATGTTTCTAAACAATCAATTAATTCACCGAGATTATCACCATTGCATTCAATTACTGCTTGGTTGTTGGTAAATTTCTGTAGGGGTGTAGGAATAAGTACTTTTACGGTCATTTGCTTAACTAATTCAATCAATGATTACATTTACACTAAAACTTGTTGCCATTCTAGGCGTTCGAGGGTGCGAGAGCGTTCTAAAGCCCGTTCAAAACTATCTAATTTTGCCTCTATAGTGAAGGGTTCGCCAATATATCCCTGTACAGCTTCTTGAGTTTTGAGGCCGTTACCAGTGATATAAACAACTGTTTTCTCTTCTGGGTCAATTTTACCAGCTTCTACTAGTTTTTTCAGCACTGCTATAGTTGTACCGCCTGCTGTTTCAGTAAATATTCCTTCGGTTTCTGCAAGCAGTTTGATTCCTTCAATAATTTCAGGATCAGTTACTGATTCAATATGACCTCCAGTTTTTCTGGCTGTCTCTAGGGCATATACTCCATCTGCGGGGTTACCAATAGCAATAGACTTAGCAATGGTGTTGGGTTTAACAGGGGAGATGAAGTCTCTACCTTCTTTGAAGGCTGTGGCGATGGGAGAACATCCTTCTGCTTGGGCACCGCTGAAGCGTACTTGTTTGTCATCAACTAAACCGACTTTGATGAATTCTTGGAACCCTTTGTAGATTTTTGTATAGAGAGAACCAGAGGCTAAAGGTGCTACCACGTGATCTGGTAATTCCCATCCTAATTGTTCTGCTACTTCAAAGCCAAGGGTTTTTGATCCTTCTGAATAGTAGGGGCGAAGGTTAATATTTACGAATCCCCAACCGTAGGTGTTACCTACCTCTGAACAGAGTCTATTTACTTGGTCATAGTTGCCCTTGACGGCCATCAGAATAGGATTATAAATAAGAGTACCGAGGATTTTACCTGCTTCTAAATCAGCGGGGATAAATACACAACAATCTAAACCAGCGTGGGCCGCGATCGCTGCTGTAGAGTTAGCTAAATTTCCTGTACTAGCGCAGGATATGGTACTAAAGCCTAATTCTTTTGCTCTGGTTATTGCTACTGATACCACTCTATCTTTGAAGCTTAGAGTTGGCATATTTACTGCATCATTTTTTATATAGAGATTTTTTAACCCTAAACGACGAGCTAAACGATGAGATTTTACTAATGGTGTCATTCCTGTGCCCACATCTACCACATCTTTCCCTTCTACTGGTAAGAAAGCTCGATAGCGCCAAATAGAATTTGGTCCTGCTTCGATTATTTCTCTGCTTACTTGACGTTTAATAGCATCATAATCGTAGGCTACTTCTAAGGGGGCAAAAGTTTCTTCACAAATATTAATCGCTTTTAAGGGATATTCTGTTCCCCCTTCTTTTGATACTAATTTCGTGAAGGTGGGTGTAAATTCTGTTGTAGATGTGGTTGTTGTTAAACTCATCGTCGCTTACCTTTTTTCTTCAATGTAACTTTACTTTAATCGTTTCACTGATACTAACATGGTCTAAAAATTGCCGTCAACCATACCCGACTATTTTAGTCGGGTATAAATTCATCAGCATTAAAGAGGAAGGTGTGTAAAAATAGAAGAGAGAAATAAACCAAGATAAGATTCTAAGATAAGAGTGGAAATAACATTTTTAGGGACAAGTTCAGGAGTACCGACGCGATCGCGCAACGTTTCAAGTGTGGCGCTACGCCTACCTCAAAGAGCGGAAATCTGGCTATTTGACTGCGGAGAGGGGACACAACATCAATTTCTGCGCAGCGACCTAAAAACATCACAACTAAGACGCATTTTTATTACTCACCTTCATGGAGACCATATTTTTGGATTAATGGGTTTATTAGCAAGTTGTGGGATGGCAGGGAATGCCCAGGCCATAGATATTTATGGTCCAGAGGGGTTAGAATCCTACCTAGAAGCTTGTACCAAATATTCTCATACCCGCTTCTGTTACCCAATTAAGGTACATACAGTTAAACCAGGACTAATTTATGAAGACGAAGAATTTACAGTAAACTGTCAAAAACTCAAACACCGTATTCCAGCATACGGTTATCGTGTGAGTGAAAAGGATCGTCCTGGTAAATTTAACCTAGAAAAAGCGAAAGCCTTAGGGATTCCCCCAGGTCCTATTTACGGGAAACTAAAACGAGGTGAAATAGTTACTCTTCCTGACGGACGTAAAATTCATGGTCAAGATTTGTGTGGAGAAACAGAGATAGGACGCGCGTTTGTTTATTGTACAGATACAGTTTACTGTGAAGCGGCGATTGAACTAGCACAAGGGGCAGATGTACTGATTCATGAGGCGACTTTTGCCCACAAAGATGCCGATATGGCCTTTGAAAGACTACACTCTACCACAACAATGGCAGCACAGGTAGCTTTGGCAGCCCAAGTAAAGACCTTGTTAATGACCCATTTTAGTCCTCGTTATGGACCTACAGGAGAATTAACTCTAGATGATTTACGTAAAGAAGCCCAAGCTATATTTCCTAATACTAAAATGGCCTACGATTTTTTCACCTATGAAATTCCTAGAAACCGCGCTGATAAATTGATCTCCTCGGTTAGTTAAATTTTGGTAACAAAAAATACGTCTAAAATGGCATTAAGAAAAATAGAGATAAATATCAAGGCTATCGATAATGAAGTTAATAAAATTCTTAATCATCCCCCTGTTAGGCGTATTATTTCTCTGTAAACCAGTGTGGGCATTTTGTGGCTTTTATGTGGCTAAAGCTGACACGGAACTCTATAACCAAGCATCTCAAGTAATCATCGCTAGAGAAGGAGAACGCACCATCTTAACTATGGCCAATGATTACCAGGGAAAAGTAGAAGATTTCGCGATGGTTGTACCAGTACCAGTTATTTTAGAACCAGAACAAGTCAGACTTAGTAATACTACAACCATAGAACGTTTAGATGCTTTTAGCGCTCCTCGTTTAGTTGAGTACTTTGACGATAATCCTTGTAGACCAAGAGAGTTACAAGAAGAAATGATGCGACAATCAGCACCAGCGCCCTCAGCAAGCCTGGATTCCGCAGGAAGAGCTAATAGCTTAGGTGTAACTATCGAACGTAGTTTTAGTGTGGGTGAATATGATATTTTGATTCTCAGTGCTGAAGATTCCGATGGCTTAGAAACCTGGTTAACTCAAAATGGCTATCAAATTCCCGATGGGGCATCAGAAATATTGCGCCCCTATATACGTCAAAACCTCAAATTTTTTGTAGCTAAGATTAACTTACAGGAATATGAAAAGACAGGCTTTGAGTCCCTCAATCCTCTGCTGATTGCCTATGAATCGCCTCGCTTCATGTTACCAATTCGCTTGGGAATGATTAACTCCCAAGGAGAACAAGATTTAATCGTTTATCTTCTTTCACCTAATGGTCAAGTAGAATTAACTAATTATCGTACTGTTAAAATCCCCTCTAATATGGATGTGCCTGAATTTGTCCAGGGAGAGTTTAGTGATTTTTATCAGGCGATGTTTGCCAACACTTATACAAAAGAAAATAAAAATATCGGCTTTGTCGAGTATTCTTGGAATATGGCTAGTTGTGACCCCTGTTCCGCAGACCCCTTAAATCCCCAAGAATTAGAAGATGCCGGAGTATTCTGGCTAGATTACGAACCCAATGTATTTATCACTCGTCTTCATGTGCGCTATACTCGGGATAAGTTCCCTCAAGACCTACAATTTCAAACCACAGGTAATCAGGAACTGTTTCAAGGGAGATATGTGATTCGTCACCCCTATAGAGAAGAGATTAGCTGCGATTTAGCTCAAGATTACCAAAGAAGTGTAAGAACTAGACAAGAGCAAGAGGCGCAAACTTTAGCGAGGTTAACAGGTTGGAATTTACAGGATATTAACAGTAAAATTGACTTTTTTACAGTTAAAGAGAATCAACCATGGTGGCGCAAGTTTTGGAATTGATTTTTCTGTTGCACCATCAATTTAATTCGGTGCGTTACGCGCTCTGCTAACGCACCCTACTGGACTAACTTACGAAATTCCTAGAAACCTTGCTGATAAACTGATATCGTCGGTTAATTGAACTTTGGTAACAAAAAATACGTCTAAAATGGCATTAAGAAAAATAGAGATAAATATC
>NZ_JALKVM010000379.1:0-1089 GCF_057440575.1 Johannesbaptistia floridana | reverse complement strand
CCCCCCTACGAATATCATAACTCAATGACTAGATAATTGTCAAGGAAGAATAAAGTAGTAGGGTGCGTTAGGCTGAAGATTTCTCTGGTCAATCACAACGCCAGATAACTGATTGCCGTAACGCACCAAACATGAGTAATGAGTTTTGAAGTAACGAGTTTTGAAGTAAGAAGGTAGCCTGTACGTAGCCTGATTCTCCCTTGTCGGCCAATTTCTGTACTTTTGTTTTGGTGCTTTGATATGAGTTAACGCACCCCTACAGAATATTTATTTATTATTTTATACTACACAAGGGGCGAACTCCCCCATAAGAACATCATAACTTGATTACTAGATAATTGTCAAGAAAGAAATCAATACATTATAACGGTAGTAGGTTGGGCCGGAAGATAACCCAACATGATGAGTTTTGAAGTAAGGAGTAATGAGTAATGAGTAAGAAGGTAGTTAGATGAGTAATAAGTAATGAGTAATAAGTAATGAGTAAGAAGGTAGCCTGTAGTTGTAGGGTGTGTTAGCGTGAGCGTAACGCACCTAGTAAGAAGGTAGCCTGTAGGTAGCCTGTAGGTTGGGCAGTACGTAGTAGTACTTGTAGTAGGGTGCGTTAGGCCGAAGATTTCTCTTGGTCAATCACAAGTAAGATAACGGATTGCCGTAACGCACCGTTAGATGAGTAATGAGTAATGAGTAATAAGTAATGAGTAGTACTTGTAGGGTGCGTTAGGCCGAAGATTTCTCTTGGTCAATCACAATGCCAGATAACGGATTGCCGTAACGCACCGTTAGATGAGTAATGAGTAATGAGTAATGAGTAATGAGTAGTACTTGTAGTAGGGTGCGTTAGGCCGAAGATTTCTGTGGAAAATCACAATTAAGCCTGTAGGTTGGGTTGAGGCACGAAACCCAACAGTATAAAAGTAGTTGTAGTAGTAGGGTGCGTTAGGCCGAAGATTTCTCTTGGTCAATCACAAGTAAGATAACGGATTGCCGTAACGCACCAAACATGAGTAATGAGTAATGAGTAACGAGTAATGAGTAAGAAGGTAGCCTGTAGGTAGCCTGTAGGTTGGGCAGTACGTAGTAGTACTT
>NZ_JALKVM010000378.1:0-47289 GCF_057440575.1 Johannesbaptistia floridana | reverse complement strand
AGAGATGGGCGCAAGCCGGAGAGATGGGCGCAAGCCGGAGAGATGGGCGCAAGCCGGAGAGATGGGCGCAAGCCTTGCGCCCCTACTACTAGTTGGCAATTTTTTCAAAATAAAATCAGCTAAAACCTATACAAATCAAAGTTTTAGTTTTAGATTTATTCAGCAAGCGCCAAATACAAAGAAATTAGCTAAACTACAGTAGCAGTTAACTCCTGTTTAGCAGTACTTAAAGCACTAGCAATTACTTGGTGCATATCATAATATTTATATTGTGCTAAACGGCCACCAAAAATCACATCTTTTTCTTGAGATTCCAACTCTTGATATTTTTTGAGTATTTCTTTGTCTTCAGCAAAATTTACTGGATAATAGGGTTCATCATTATTTACCTGAGAATATTCACGGACAATCACAGTTTCATTGGGTTTATGAGTTTTTTCTAAATGTAGATGTTTTGGTTCGTGAATGCGTGTATAGGGGACTTCTTTGTCTGCATAATTCATGACAGAAGTTCCCTGATAGTCTTCCATACGAATATTTTCTATTTCAAATCTAACAGAACGCCAGTTAAGACGACCAAATTTATAATCAAAGTAGCGGTCAATTGGTCCTGTGTAAACTATTTTTTCTCTGCATTTACTTCTCCAGTAGTTAATATCTTCTAGATAATCAACTTCTAATTCTACTGGAATCCCTTCTAACATTCTTTCAAATATAGGGGTATAACCACCAATAGGTATTCCTTGATATAAATCGTTGAAATAGGAGTCATGGTAGGAGTTACGTACAGGCAAACGGGTAATAATATTAGCGGGTAACTTGGTGGGGTCGCATCCCCATTGTTTCATAGTATAACCTTTAATAAAAGCTTCATAGAGATCTTCTCCAATTAAACTAATTGCTTTTTCTTCTAGGTTTTGAGGTCTAGCAATATTACCGCGTTTACTGGCGAGAAATTCGTCTACTTCGTGAGGTTTAAGATTGATGCCATAAAATTGATTAACTGTACCCAAATTAATCGGCATTGAGTAAACTTTGTCTTTGTGAGTAGTTAAAACTCTATGTTGATAGCGGTTAAATTCTGTGAATCTATTAATGTACTCCCACAAAGGTTTATTGTTGGTATGGAATATATGAGTACCATAGGCATGAATATTAACCTCTGTATCTTCATAGTTATAAGAATAGCAATTGCCGCCTATATGATTGCGTTTTTCTAAAACTAGTACAGTTTTACCACATTCTCGGGCCTGTTGGGCAAATACTGCTCCGAAAAATCCACTGCCTACTACTATATAGTCATATTGAGAGTTCACATTAGCCACCATAATATTTTCCAGAAATTACATACAAGTGAAAAAAAAATAGATAAACTACCTGATAATAAAATTAAAACCTCAAAAAACTGATATCTGAGAAGTTTTAATTGAAGCCAAGAAGTTAAAGTATCGGTAGTCATAATCACTTATCTATTTTTCAATTCCCATATATTTTAAAGCTTTTTCCAAAGATTGTACATCAATAGTTAGAGATGCTGTGGCAAATTCCCGGGGATTTTGTGCTACTTTTTCTTCACTATAGGTTTCAGGCATTTTCCCTGTTACTGCACACCAACTACCACCAACACAAGCTGTTATATTTCTAATACTTTTTACTATATATCCTGGATGGAACAGTTCAATCACTTTAACTTGGTTACGATTAAACATTAAAGCGCCAAAAGCTGCCCCATGAATACCAACAATCACTTCTGCATATCTACCGAGTAACCATTGTTCACTCATGGAGAAATCTTCAAAATAAACTTTTTTGAAATTATAAGCGGTGAGTAGTTCTTCAATTTCCGGTTGATTAGTGATAGTCCTGTTTCCTTTTCTCCCAATTAGTATTCTTGAATAACCCTCAGGTGGTTTCTCTTCGGCTAAAATTTCATCATAAAGAGGTAATAAAGATTGATAAAATTTATCAGGATTCATACATTGCTCAAAATTAGCCACTGAAACTATTTTCCCTTCTATTTCTTTATCAGTGACAACTACTGGTATTTCCATCACCTCACATACTTTTACTATAAATGATTTAACATTATCTTCTAAAATAACTACTATATCTAAATCAGATTTTTTTTTCATGTGTAATGCTGGAGGCATGATATTAATTAACATGTGGGCCACATTATTCTGGTCTATGTGACGACCATCATAGATTATTTTTTCGTTATCTAAGTTAAAATCTTGTAATTTTAATGCTGGTCCTAATGTTTTTTTAGTCTTCATTAAATTGTATTTAATCAGGTTTTGTCCCTTCATTCTTTTGGTATTGAGAGAATCAGTAATTCCCTCTTTTACTGTATAGGCAATCTCCGGTTGAATTACTTCATACCCTGGTGCTTCTATTTCTAAGCTTGCTGGGACAAAGGCATCAGCTAAATAGGTGGGATAACTGAAAATTTTAGATCCTGATACTTTGAGTGTTTCTTCTGGAATTTTATAAGTATTCATAATAAGGGAATTTACTCTGTTTGCAACTGATTAATTGTATCTTATCATAAGAAGCTCTTAACTCAATAAAAAATTTTTTAACTGTATTTAAATTGACTTAAATTAATACCAATTATTTCGCTAGTTTTCTGATTACTTTCAGTAAACTTGTTTCCCACATATTCTTTTGTTACTTGTTTTAATTCTTGTTCTAGATTATCTGATATATTTTTGGGAGTTATTTTATACGCTAATGAAGAGAGTTTATAGCCAAAGTTGCTTTGGGGAGGTAAAAAGAAATTAACTAACCTTTGAGCAGAAACTTGACTTCCTGTAAACCCAATATTTTTTTCAATTGTGTTGCTACAATCTTGGTAAGGTAATCCAACAAAGCTAAAAATACTTTGACAAAATTCTGCTTGGTTTCCCTTGAGCATTTCAAAAGGAAGAACTAGAATTTTATGTGTTCCAAATGTTTGTTGATATTCTGTAATTAATTCATCAAACTTTAAATTGTCTGGGCGAATTATCTCTGACAAAAACTTTTTACAGTTTGATTTTCCTCCTCTTTTAATATACTCTTTATAAGCTGAAATAATTATCGACTTTTGTTCACGAATAACCATTAATATATTTGCCTGAGGAAAGGTTTGATATAATCTTTTTACTATATCTTTTTCTAATCCTTGGTAATAGTTTTTGGGATATACAGCAAAACCCCCTGAGAGAAATTCATTAGAAATTACTGGGATCAAATCCTTCTTACTGGCTGTTTCTAAATAGGGATAAAATACTTGTTGTGTTGCTTCCAAGTCAAAATTATCCGGTTCTACAAATTGGTTTACAGCATCTCTCGACAAACCTTTACTCATTCCTTCTCGGACAATATTTTTCCAGGGAACGCAAAATCCTGTACTTTCCTTAGCAAAAACACTAGATTGCAACCAACTAGACGCTGTTTTAGGGTAACCTATGTGTATTAATATTTGTGCTTTTTGAGTTGACATTGATTGCAACAATTAAGTAGTATATATGTTGTTTATTTTTACGCTATATACTAACATATAATGAAATAAAGAAAACAAGTCTTTTTTGCTCAAAATCTTCCTCTTGAAACTAAAAAGCAATAAAAAATGAAAGTCGGTATAGAAGCACTGTTAAGCGATCAACAAGTAGATGCTAATCAACCAAGCACTCAACGTCAACTACAGATATCCCTTACGGCCATAGAAGCAGAATCACAAGGTAATCTGCCTCTGAATCTTTGTTTAATTTTAGATCGCAGTGGCTCAATGGGAGGAAAACCTCTAGAAAAAGTTAAGCAAGCAGCAATACAAATCATAGAACAACTAGGGCCAGAAGATCGCTTGTCAATAGTAAGCTTTAATCATCAGGCTAGAGTAATTGTATCTAATCAGGCACCATTGGATTTAGCAACTATCAAAGAAAATATTTCTAAACTAGAAGCAGATGGAGGAACATCCATAGACGAAGGTTTAAAAGTCGGGATGACGGAAATAGCCAATGGCAAAAATAATCGAGTATCCCAAATTTTTCTGCTGACTGATGGAGAAAATGAACACGGAGATAATCAAAGGTGTCTAAAGCTTGCTGAACTGGCGTCTAACTATAATATTACGGTGAATACTCTTGGTTTTGGGAATCATTGGAATCCCGATATACTAGAAAAAGTTGCTGATTCTGCCAGCGGGACTCTATGCCATATTCAAGAACCAGAAGAAGCTATTGTTGAGTTTGAACGCCTATTTACTCGTATCCAGTCAGTAGGCATAACTAACGCTCATCTAATTCTAGAATTAATCCCAGACGTACGTTTAGCTGAACTGAAGCCCATAGCTCAAGTATCACCAGAAACAGTAGAATTGAATATACAAAGAGAGAATGATCAAAATGATCAATATGTTACCCGTCTCGGTAATTTAATGCGAGAAGTACCTAGGGTAATTTTAATTAATCTCTATCTTAATCGACTACCAGCGCAACCAGAACTAACCATCGCTAAAGTCCAAGTACGCTATGATGATCCTCTAACAGGCGCAGAATCTATAGTTTCTGATAAAATACCAGTTACGGTCATGGTGACAGATGAATACAAACCACAACCAGAGGAAAAAGTAACTACCTCCGTATTGACTTTGGCTAAGTATCGTCAAACCCAATTGGCAGAGAAAAAACTAGCAGAGGGCGATCGCAAAGGCGCCGCCACTTTATTACAAACTGCTGCTAAAACTGCTATTCAATTAGGTGATAAAAATGCAGCGACCGTGCTTCAAAACAGTTCAACACGTCTACAGTCAGGAGAAGAACTAAGTAGTGCAGAACGCAAAAAGACTCGTATGGTTTCTAAAACTAAACTAAGTTAGTTGGTAGGGGGTAGAATTTCGGTGATCACTTGTTGATTGCTTTGAATATTGCCCAAAGCGCGATCGCCAGCAGCTTGTAGGTTGGGTTGAGGTAACGAAACCTCAGATCTTGCATCTTTACCTAATGTTACTGGTTGTGGTTGAGTAATGAGTTTTGAAGTAATGAGTAATGAGTTAAAGAACTGATGCTCAACGCTTAAAAATTGGTATACCTTTGCAAGATATAGGCTAAAGAGAAATGAACTTTTTCTGAGGTTAATTTAGTACATAAGTTCTGGTGCAAGATATGAGGAAACCCAACTATTTATAGTGATACTTGATAGGGGAATAGGGAAGACTCAGATCTTCCACCAAAACCCACTCATTTACTGGTGGTGGATGAATTTTGAAGTAATGAAGGAGATTATTTACCATGAGTGGCAGAAAAGAAAGATACGTTAGTGTTGCAGAACAAGAACTACGAAGATTACGAGAACAAGAAAGCCGACTACGTTCAGTCCAAAAAGACTTGCCAGAGCGTCTTAATCAAATACGTCAAGAAGCTCAACAAGATATGTTACAAAGACTGGCACCCCTAGAACAAAGGGCAAAACAGCAAGAACAAGAAAGTAAACGCCTACGCAGTAACTTGGCTACCCTAGAACAAAATACTCAACAGCGTCTCCAAAAACAACGCCAGGAATTTCAAAATTCAATCAAAGAATCAGAAACTAGACAGCAACAAGCTTTAGCACGTGAAAGTCAGTCCCTTAAGAATGCGATGGAACAAGGATTTCAACAGCAAAGGGCTGAGTACCTGCGCATTACATCTCAACAGCGCCAAGAATATTTATCCTTAAATCAAAAGTTGGATCAAAAGTTTTCTCAACTTATTGATGAAGAACGTGAAGCCAGAAAAGCGGGACAAAAAATACTACAAGAACAAATTGACCAAGTATTTAACACTATTGAAGAAGAAAGAAAATACAAGGAGAAATTAGCCCAAGACATCCTCTCAGATGTACAACAAATTAGCAAGGAAATTGAGCAAAATTATCAACACGAACGCTTTACCCCAAATAGATTGGCAGATTTACAACGCAATTTACTACTAGCTAAACAAAATCTAGATAACGGCGTTTTTGAAGGAGCGATCGCCACTTCTCAACAAGCTTATCTGGAACTCACGGACCTGCGTCTAGAATTAGAACAAAGAGAACAAGAATGGCTTATATACTATAACGCTGTTTCTGAAGACTTGCGTACTCTCATAGCTGAAGCCGAAGCCCATCATCAGGTAGACGTAGAACTAGGTACAGTAGAAACTGAAGTAGAAACCTTTCGTGAAGAAGTTAACTATTGGACTAACGGACGCTTAACTAGTTATGAGCAAAAACTCAATACTATTGAAAAACGACTTCAACAAGAAGAATCAACTCTTACCCTGGAAGAAATTAAGCAACTATCTGAGGAAATCGAAACCCTACGACCACAATTAGCTGAAATCGTCGAGGATACCAAAACACAGGTAATTCTTTCTCAAATGCGTGCAGAAATAGCAGATCAGGTCGTAGAAGTTCTCAAAGGGCGAGGTTATACAGTAGACAATGAAGCAGACGTTACCTATGAAGAATCTGATTACCGGAAGGCTTTTGTGGCAAAAGTTAAAAATGCAGCAGGAGAAGAGATTGTCACAGTAATTACACCTGAAAAAGAAGAAGGGGCAAATAGAATTACTATTAATACTTTTGGCGATCGCTCCAGTGAAGACGAATTAAAACAACGAGCAAACGATGTTTTCAATGATGTTAGTAATGAACTAGGATTAAAAACTAGAGGAGAAACTATCTGCGAAGAACAACCGATAGAAAAGTATCGCAATATTGAACAAGTCAAACAACAGAAAAATGTTAGACAAGCTTAAGACTAAGATTATCTTATGACACTTATCAATTTAGCTTATTTGTGTGCCGAAACCCGTACCCTAGGACCGGGATTACGTTTTGTCCTCTGGGTACAAGGTTGTTGTTTTCGCTGTCTGGGGTGTACTTCCCCCGAGACAATACCTCAAATAACCGCGAATTTAGTGGAACCTGCCATAATGGCCCAAACTATTCTCAGCAATCCCCGTCTTGAGGGTTTGACTATCTCAGGGGGAGAACCTATGCTGCAAGCTGTGGCTTTAAGTGAACTATTAACCATAATACATCGAGAGAGGGACCTATCGGTTATTTGCTACACAGGTTTTACTCTAAACCAATTAAAAGAGAAAAATACGCCTGAAATTCAAGCTATGCTTTCCCACATAGATGTATTAATTGATGGTTTGTATGTAGAAAATCTCAACGATAATCGGGGCTGGCGAGGTTCTGCTAATCAAAATATAAATTTTTTAACTCCTCGACATTTGGATGACAAAGAGTTATTTACCTCAAGAAAACGGGATGTAGAAGTACATTTACACAAAGATCATGCTTTGATGGTCGGGGTACCACCCCAGAACTTTTCTAGGGAGTTCCCTGAGATTATCTCATCTTTGAGCCTTAAATCTGATTCTGATAAATCTAACTCCCAAGAGGAGGTAAATCAGAAGGTGCAAAAGTAACCATCTGTTCACCTTGGAGGTTTTCCTTTATCAGCCTTACCTGCTGTTTTTGCACCATGGTTTCAAACAAATTGCGCACATCTCGCCCATTACCAAAATTAGCTGTTCTGTTTTGATACATTATATAAAAGCGATCGCGGACAACTGTCTTCACCTCTTCTGGACAGAGATAAGCAGGTTTATGGGTACGACAAAAATACAAAAAAATCTCTAGCATTTCATCGGCCGTATAGTCAGGAAATTCAATTTTTTTGGCAATACGGGATTCTATACCAGAATTGGCATTGAAAAAGTCTTGCATTTCACGAGTATAACCGGCAAAAATCACCACTAGTCGCTTTCGCTCTTTTTCCAGCATTGGTACAATAGTATTAATTGCTTCTTGACCAAAGTCATTAGTTGTGCCGGGTGAGGATGCTAAAGCATAGGCTTCATCAATAAATAAAATTCCATCTATAGCCTCTCGTACTTTAGCGCGGGTTTTAGTGGCTGTTTGCCCCACAAATCCAGCTACAAAGTCTTCTCTGGTAGCTTCAACAAAATGTCCTTTTTTTAGTATTCCTAATGCTTTCAGAATTTTACCGACTATTCTAGCTACAGTAGTTTTTCCTGTCCCAGGATTGCCTAGAAATAACAGATGTCTAGTAATATTATCATCGGTTTGATGGCCAGATTCTCTTAGTTTCTGTTTTGCTTGTTCGCTGATTACGAATTCTTTTATGGCTTGTTTAACGGATGCTAATCCAATCATGCCCTCTAATTCGCCTAGGAGTTGTTCTAAATCAGCGTCATTGCGTCTACCTTGTTGATTAGCTAGTGAGATGAAATCAATGAGAGGTTGCTCTGCTTGAGAGGGAACAATTTGTAAACGGTTATCTTGAAAAATTAATTCAGCTTGGCTTAATTCGCTGTTTTGTAGGTCAATCAACTCATCAGTAAATAAATCAGCAATTTTTTCATTTACTCCCCTTCCTCCATAGTTTTGTGCTTGTTCATAGGTTTCTTGCAACAGGGCAGCTAATGCCTCTTGACCTACTACTAAATTTATATCATAGCGCTCTTGAGCAAAGCGTTTCACCAAACGTAGAATCATTTGACTTTGTTCAGCTAGTCCTAAACGCAGTAGAGGAATAATTTTATCCATACGACCAATGAATTCTGGAGGTAAAAATTCTGTTTTTTGAATAATTTCTTTGGCACGCTCAGGATTTTCAGCTATTTCTTCTCCTGCTAGATTGGTAGTCATTAAACAAATGGTGTCTTTAGGGGCAGTTACTTCTCCCTTAGTATCACTAGCTCTACCTTCATCAAAAAAAGCTAACATTTGTCGCCAAATGCTGCTATGAGCTTTTTCTATTTCATCAAACAGTACCACACAACGGCGCTGATTTCTTCGTAATACATTGGGGATCCATCCTCCCAGCTCCGCTCCTTCGTATCCTATAGGACTACCAAAGAGATTAGAAACTTTATGTTTTTCAGCGTACTCTCCCATATCACACCTTTCTAGGGTAGTTCCTAAACATTGTGCTAAGGTTTTACTTAATTCAGTTTTCCCTGTACCTGTAGGACCTGGAAGCATAATTAATAGAGGTTTGGGGCTTTTTTTAGCGGCAATTTTTCCTCGTACTAGCTTGACTAAAGTAGCGATTTGTTGCTGATGACCAATTATTTTTTGACAAATTGCTGTGGTTAATTCTTCGGTAGTTGGTAAAGGAAATTTCTGAATCCATCGCTGCTGATATGCTTGCTTTAGAGAAATCTCAGGTGTATCTGAAAAGTGATCATACCAATATTTCAGACTTTTATTTTCTTGGGCTAAATTGGTAACTAGAGAGTCTAATTCTCCCCAAACAACTTGCTTCTTGTGCTTAAGACGATAATACTGAATTAAATTATTAATCTCACTAATACTAGGAGAAGGCATGTTAAACACATTAAAATTGTCTTGGGATTCTCTACGATTTGCTAATAACTCTCCCAAATAACTTAAGCCAATGTTTGAGCAACAAGTTTGTAATTTACCATAAGTATCTTGAGGAAAAATCAACACGCATAAGTTATCATTTGGTAACATTAACCTTGACCATGAATTAATTGCTCTAGTTAGGTCAGTGGATTGACTTAGATTTTCTGAATCAGCAAATATGATCGCCGTTTTCTGAGTGGTGTCTTCCATAAAGGTATTCATCAGAGGCATTATCTCCCCGTCTCGCATTCGTCGGTGCAACCGGGAAGTTATTTTGCTATTGGAGTTAGTGGCTGGTGATTGTTTCTTTAAAAACCTTCTTTTTTTTCCCCACTTAGAAGCAAACCGCATTTGATCGCTTTCTTGAACTTCAGAAACACTTTCAGGTTTTAACAGACAGCGATCGCGCGATTCAGTGTCTAAAAAGTATAGACCGAGGTTACTTGAATAAAAAAGAAGGCGCTGATATCCTCGCTCTTTTAAATATTCATGTATAACTTGTTCTATATTTTTTAAAATTAAATCTTCACTACAGAAATTATCAGTTGTATTTATTCCATAAATAACCATATATCTATGTCCAACTCTTGTTGTAATGTTTTCTGCCAGTCTTTCAATAGTCATTACCTTTTATTTCAAAATTCTTAGGTCTTTAGTATTTATTATGGTATGTTTTTATCAGCCTGTTTGTTTCTGCTTCGGTTCTGTTGCAAAAACTCCCAACCAGTGTTGAATCAAAAAATCAGAAATATATAGGATACTGATTAACAGAATTTGCCTGTTTTTGTTGAGCATTACGCAATTCTTGGTCGAATTGTGTCAAATTTTTCTCTAAAGTGTGGAATAAATCATCTATTTGGTGTCTAGTCAATAAGAATAAATCATCATTTTTACTATTTGTTTGAATGTTGCTCAATTTTTCTAACAGTGGTTTTATTTCACTAATAATATAATTTATTTGTTTTTCTTCTATAGGAAGAAAATTTGTTAACTTTTGATTAGCTTGATAATGAGCGTTAAAAGTAGCTAACTTTTCCTGTATTTCTAAAACTAATTTGTTCAAGTCTTGGCAAGCTGAATCAATTAAATGATTTATATTATATGGAATTTGTTTTTCTTGAGATAAATCTTCAAAGACTAAGTAAGATGATGAGTTTTGAACCATGAATCCTATTTTCCATAAATCACCTGATAGTAGTTTAGGTAGTTTAACATTCGGTAAAACTTTTAAAAATAACAATCCCTTTGATTGAGGCTCTATCTCCAAAGTCATGGCAAAAGGTGTATCAATTAAATAAGGAGGTAGAGGACAAGAATTTAAGAATTTAGGTTGAATTAGTTCTTTTAAAGAAATTCCCCCAGTTACAATTGGAATAGTTTTTCTTTCAATTTCATATTGAAGATTGGTGGATTCTATTAATATACTTATACTATGAACATAAGTTGTTTGAGTAATTTTATGATCAGAATTATTACACATATTCTTCTAGTAATAAACCACTACAGACTACACGAAATCCGATATAGTTCATAGCCGAATCAGGAGAGGCATAAGCACGGGCGGCACAGCGACAATCATAAGGACTAGTAATCCATGCTCCCCCTCTAACAACTCGTTTTTGATCATCGCCTCCTTCTACCCATATCCTAGCATCAGAGTAAGCTTGTTGATAATTTTCATGCCAAGGGTCTGCACACCATTCATAAACATTACCGTGCATATCATAAAGCCCAAAGGCATTAGCCACTTGAAACCATCCTACTGGAGTAGTTTGCCCAAGATTTTCTCCAGGATAACCAAGACCAAAAGCTACACTACCATTATAGTTACAGAATTTAGTATTAATACCTTCGCCAAAATGAAATGGTGTTCGCTGACGACCGCGACAAGCATATTCCCATTGTGCCTCGCTGGGTAAGCGATAGTCTCTTCCCGTCATTTTATTCAAATTTTGGCAAAATTCTTGTGCTTGATACCAAGTAATCTCCTCTACAGGATAATTTCCCAATTCTAAATCAGTTAGATTAGTATCAGGTTCCATCACAGCATACCATTGACTTCTAGTAATGGGATATTTACTGATACAAAAAGGCTCTATATTAACTAAATGTTGAGGTTTTTCTGTTGGGTTTTTTCCTGGTTCATCGGAAGATGAACCCATAGAAAAGGAACCTTTGGGAATTAATACCATATTCAAATTAACATTATTTCCCAAATTATCAGTAAAGTATTCAGCTTCGCTCGTATATTTATTGACTTTTTTACCTTCTGGAGACAGTAATACCACTGAAAAAGAAAATTTACCTTGAGTTTGTGGGATAGGACACATTTTTTCTAATTTTGAATTCAACTTGCCTATTTCTCTTTCTAGTTGAGCTTTTTCTTCATTTGCGGTAGTTAATTGTAACTGCATTTGTTCAATAATGCTTTGTTTCTCTTTTGTTTCTTCCTCATTTTCCTGGAGCAGTTGTTTTAGATTAATGTTCTCCTGTTGTAATTGTTCTATTTTTAGTTGAAGTTGACCTTGCTGCTGTTGAAAGGCTGCTTCTAACTCCATTTTTAAATCTTCAATTGGCGGTTGTTTATCTTGTTGTTTTAGCTGCTGCCATTTTTCTTGAGCCCAAGTGAGTTGAGTTTTCAATTTGTTCAGAAAGACGGGAGGAAATGCTCCTAAACCTTGAAGATTATTTTGAAGCTCCCATCCACAGTTAGTACAAATATCAATCTCTTCTGCATATTCTGTTTTACATACAGGGCAATTGACCATAGATAATCTCCTATTTTCCATATCTTTAGTAATTTTTTGAGTCTTTATCTTTTGTATTAAAATATTTTTTTAAAAATTCTATTATCGAATCTTCTATGTTTTTTGGTAAGTTGATTTTGTCTGCTATTAATCTAACAATACGTTCTAAAGATGATTGAGATTGAGGTATAAAAGTTTTTAAAATCAAATCGTATTCTTTTTTTAACTCAGGTTTATCAAACTTTTGTAGATAAGTCTTCATTTCAGAAGAAGGTACTGTTTTATCAAGAATTTCTGCTACTTGAGTCAAAACTTTTTCATAATTTTCTTGGTCTATGCTCATTTGTCGCCAACGTAAAAACTTTTCTACTGTCTTTTCACTTTTTATATACTCACAATAGAAATTTAGAGAGAATGATTCAACTTGCTTATTTTCCCAAGGAGTTTTATCAGGTATTTGTATTAGTAGCTCAAAGATTGGTTCTTGTGTTAATATTTCCGATGATTGATTCCAATTGTTACCTATATTCTTATTTATCAGGTCAAATATTGTTGGTACTTTTATTACCTTAGGATTAGCTTTTCCGATGATTTCAGTTAGTTGAGATTTGCTCAATTTCCAAGCTTGACTTTTTTCTGATATGAAAAAGCGTATTTGCTCATCATCTTTATACTTTTTAAGGGATGAAGCTGCTTCTACTAACAAAGTATTCAATGACTGCTCACTTATCAAATGTTGTTCAAAATTCTCTGGTTGAGAAATAACCTGGGGATGAAAGTCAATCTTGGCTAAATATATCCAGTCTTTATCCTCAAAGTGCTTAGTTACTTGTTGAGTATTGATTAACTTTAATACATCCTCATGTTTTCTTATTTCTTCCTTAATAATTAAATCATTCAAAGATTCTAGAAGAGATCCTGAAATTAAGTGGTAAATTTCACCCTGATATAAACATTTAATTAAATTAGGAATTAATCCTGAATTATCAAGTATAAATCTATCTAGTTCAAAGTTATTTTTATTAACTAACTCTCGAAAATGTTTCCATGTATAACTATTCTTAACAAAATTCTCCTGCCAGTCATTATTATTAGTTTCTTGAAGCCATTCTGAGAAGATTGAATAGAAAAAATTAGTATCTAAAAATGTATTGTTTTGACTCCCTATTTTATAGGTTTTGTCAAGAACATCAATTCTGTCTTGTGGGTTTTGATAGAGTATCCTAAATAATTCTTGCCAACTAGACCACTGATTGGGATTATTCTGTAAATCTCCTAAGTTTTTAATTATATTATGGTTTGATTGATTAGATATAAGAGTTGACAAAGTCTTATTGTAGGTTAAAAAAAACCATTCTCCTGCTGCAATACTCTGCTCAAAAAGACTTTTAATAAACTCTGATAAATGTTCTAATTCAATCAACGGGTTAGACTGTAAAAACTCATTATAAAATAGATCAGCTTGTTGAGATTCCATCTTTGTAATCTGATGAATTTTGGTTAAGCTACTTAAAATGATGTTTTGTGAACGAGAATTTATACAGGTGCGTATCTGCTTATCTAGTTGGAGACTAGTCAGATCTGATTTTCTTACTGAAGACTGTATTAGTGAGTTTAATTTACTGTTTTCGTAAATTTGAATATCAATGTATGGGAGAAAAACAGCTAATTTTTTATTAAAATACAAATAACTAGATTCTTGATTCCTGCTTGATAATGCAAGAGGATAAGCTACATCTAAAAGTCTAAAGCGATCTTGCTTTTCAAAAGTTTCATCTTGGCTGAATTTTTCAGCTATACTTATTGTATTGTTAGTATCAGAATTTTCTTGATTGATAAATTCTATACACAACTCCAGCAGTTCATTTTTGATTTGTTTCTTAATCTCAAGATCGAGATTAGTTAGCAAATCATTATCTAACAAAATTACTCCTAAAGGATTTAAATTATTTTGAAGCTTCTCAACCCATTGTTTGATATATTTTAAAATATTAATATGATTGAGCACCCTAAATATATATGGCAAATATTGCTTAATTTGTCTATTACTAACTATTTCTTGAGCTAATACTTGAAAAGCAACCAGCCAAGCTTCCTGGTCTTTTTCATCAATAGTATTGATAATCTTCTCCCATTGTGAATTATCTAAAGACAGAAGATATTGATTGATGACTTGATTTTTAGTCTCTTTTGGGACAGTAGGAAGTAAACGAATAACTACTTCTGGTGCCTTGAGAGTTTCTGATTGTAGAGATTCTTCGGTAATTTGATTTAGTCTTGATAGAAATTCTTCTAGCTTCTTAGTATTATGATTTATTACTGGAGACAGAAGATTTGTGACATAAAAATTTTCTGCATCATCTGGTTTTGATAATCCTATTAATTGATTAGTAGAACGATTAACCCATATTAAACTATTGTTTGTGTTTGGTTGCTCCTGCTTTTGTTCATAGAGAAGTTTTGCCCAATGACAAAATTGTTGGTTAAAAATTCCTATGGCTATAGGGTAATCACAACGAATCGCTTTAGGCAATAAATCTAATATAGTTTCTATATATAGATAAGATTTAAGCTCACTTCTAAAATAGTTGAAGCTCAACCTTTGGTTATTTAATAATGCCGCTTGGGTTCTTTCTAGTAATTTTTCTTGATTCAAGCCCATTTCTAAATATTTAATTATATCTTCCTGTGATTTTATCGAGTTTTTTAACTCAGAAAAAGGAATAGATATAGGCTCAAGTTGAGGATTAAACTTCGGTAAAAAAGGAATTTTTTGTTTTTCAAGCCATAGAACTAGAGGAAATATCTGATAATCTATTTCTTCTAAATCTTCTAGAGGTATAAAAATATATCTATGTAGAGAAATAATTCTACCACCAGATTTATCGCCAATAACTCGATTTCTATCATCTGTAGCAACAGATGCTTGTACTAAAACTAATTGATTATCGGTGGATTTAAAGCATCCAAATGCTTTATTTTTCTTTAATCTTTGGTCATCATCATCATAAATAGGAGGAACACTTCCCCAAAATAAATGCTCACTTTTTATTGCTTCAAGTTCTTCTAAGCGTGTTTCCAAATTAGCAGTACAACCAGTTATTTGATAATCTCGGCTTTGGTCTACAAATTTGCCGTAAATAAATTGATCATATCTTTTTTCTTGTGTCATAACTTAATTTAGCTTTATTTAATTATATTTTTTATCTTGACTGAATCTGATAAGTTAAAATATTCTCTATTAACCATTGGACAGGTTTTATTACATTATAGGGATTGTTTTTTTGATTTTTAATGCGATCGCGAGAACGCCCTCCCGTTGATTTTGATTGACTAGAAGAATTAATATCAACAGGTTCATCTAAAAAAGAACCTTCTGCTTCTGCCTCTTCTTGATTGTCACTACGTAAGCTTTCATCTATTGTCTCTAATTCTATTAGAGAGGAATCTTCTTCTCGATTAACCTCTTCTACCCCTGAATAATAATCATCACCATCTTGATAAACTCCAATAGAGGATATGGAGAAAAACTCACATCTATTTTCAGACGGATCATATTTACATTCTTCATCCATATTCAAGTATATATAATTATTTTTCAGTATTTCATAAGTTTCCTCGTCCATTATTCTTTTAGCTAAATCTAAAGGCTTATCTCTATATCCCCACAGATTATCTCTGTCTATTTTTGTTACGCAAAATGTTAAAAATTTTTCTAATTTTAATTGAATATTTTGGTTATCTCCACTTTCTTTTTTCGCTCTTTCAAAAAGCTGAAAGAAAAGTTCTCTAAACATACCTTCAAATTTATTTTTTTTATCTTCATATTCAGGTTTAATTAAGTTAGGATCTAGTAAAAAAATGATTCCATCACAATTAATTAAATAGTCTATAACATTGTTAATTGCTGGATGATCTTCATTACTGGAATTTATCTTAATAGTTGTATTTTCAGCAATTTCTTCATACACACCTCCTGGGGCATCAAGAAAATCTAAAACAATTTCCACCTTATCAAAAGGAGGTGTTTTTCCTTGTAAAATATAACTAAAAAGCTTAGTATTTTCTGGAGTTGTTCCGGGAGGGAATATTTTTTTCTCTTTGATTATTTTCAGGTTCTCTTTAATAAAATTTCGTGCTTCGTCATTACCAATGATAATCCAGTTGGGGTCTTTCTCTAAACACTTGAATAGCATGGTTAAAAAGGTCGTTTTTCCTGAACCTTCTGTGCCCCAAATTCCTAAGGTTATCTTTCGATGTTCGGGAGTTACTTTTGTTGTTGTAGTGGTGTTCTTAATATTTCTACCTTGTTTAACAACTTTAGCAAACTTAGAAACGTCTCTTGAATTGTTCATAAAAGTATCTATTGACCCTAAATTGTATTGTATTTCTTTTTCCCCTAAGGTATCCTTGACTAGTAAATAAATATTGGGATTTGATTTGTTGTCAATTGTCATACCGACTTGCCAAGAGTTATTGAGAGAATAGTTAGGGAGAGAATGTTTATTTATGGAAAAGATATTTTCTTTTACATCTTGTTTGCCTTGAGCTACAAATACAGAAATAGATAAATGTGGCGATTTACCAGAAACAGCCAATGGTTTTGTCAAATATGACTTATTGACTATAGACTCTGACAGTTTAGCACCAATCTCAAGTATAGGAACTTTTTTCTTAAGGCGATCGCCATTAAGGTCAAAATTTTCTAATATTATACCGATTATTGTCATCTGTTCTCTTTTTTATGTTTTTCTTTTTTTATGATAAATGCTATATTGATGTGTATAGCATTGTAGTTAAAAAGATAAGATAAGATGATTGAATGTCCTATTTGTCAAACTGAATATCTCTCAGATGAAGAACTAATTGCTTGTGGATTATGTGGTTGGGATTTAAGGGAATATCCAGAGATGCTATCTCTACCAGAAACTTTTGGTGAAAAGCAAAGAGCCCAAATACTTTGGGCTAGGCAAAAGTGGAGACAGTTACAAGGATTTAAACAATTAAAACAAGACAAAATCCAGTTAGAGGGAGAATTATCTGAAGTCTATTCTCAGCTCAATCAAACTACAAAAAAACTTGATCGGCTTCAAAAGCAACACCAACAAATTAAACAAACTCAGTCTAAATTATTTAAGACTTTATCTGAAATAAATTGATTAACCAAGGTTTAGTTTAACAAAGCGAACTTCAATTCTTCTTCTTTTAGGATCATTTCGGGGGCTAGAATCATTAGAATTATCACCAGCTAGACCAATATTGCCTGGTAAAATCAGTTGGGCTGCTGAATAGGGTCTAAACTCTAAACCTGCTAAGGATTTATCTTTTTTCTGAATTTCTTGTAATAATTGTACGACGGCTAAAGCTCTCATGAGAGCTAAATCAGCATTAGACCCTGGTACTAAATTACTAACTTTTCCTTGGTCTACAGAAATTTCTAGTTCTCTATCTAGATTGCTTTGGCTTTTAAGCCTTGTTGATATTGCTTGTCTATCTGTATGTCCAATCACCTCAACTACATTAATTTCTCCAGTTTGTTGTGCTTGTTTAATTATGTCAATGAGATCGTTTGTTATATACTTTTCCAAGTCTGGGAGAATTTCTGCGCTACCAGTGGGGAAACTTTTATCACTTACTGGTATTTCTATAAATTGACGTGCTGCTTTTAATTTTTCTATCTCACCTCTCAAATCGTCTACTTCTTCTTGGGCTTCCCTAGCTTTATTGTTAGCATCTTCTGCTGCTTCTTGGGCTTCCCTAGCTTTATTTTCAGCATCTTCTGCTGCTTCTTCGGCTGCCCTAGCTTTATTGTTAGCATATTCTACTTCTTCTTCGGCTGCCCTAGCTCTATTGTTGGCATCATCTTCAGTTTGACTAGTAAGTTGATTAAGATTGACAACAGTAGCAAAAGCTAGAAAAAGTAATAAAACAATAATTATGAAAGAATTAGACATCAAATCAGTAAAAGCTGTCCATACATTAAAGCTTTCTGTTGGTTTTGTTGATCGCCATCGCCGTCTCATTATTCATCTCCTGGAGAAACCTTAGAATAAATAGTTTAAGAATCATAATTAAGATTGATATAATTTTCTATACCTCTTAATCGTTGAGAGTTATCACTAATATTATTGGCGATCGCCTCAATATTTTGCTCCATTGCTTGTAATTCCTCTCCTAAAGTTAACACTTCACTTGTATATTGTATTAAATTTCTCATCCCTGCCCCCAATTCTTCTAATCCTTGGCGATTTTCTCTGACTATTTGTGGGATGGGCGTTATCCCTTCAATCAGTTGGTCAGAAACATTATGAACAAGATCCCCAGAATTGCGATATTGTTCTGTTAACTTTGTGATTTCGGATGAGTTATTCTTCAAATTATTATTAACAGTTTGTAATCTTTGTGTATATGTTTCCATCTGACTATTTAGATCTTTAGATACATTTGCCAAATTTTGAGATACATCAGCAAGAGTCTTTCTATTTTGTTCTATAGTTTCATCTAGTTGATTTAATTTTTGTTGACTATTTTTCATCACATCATTTAATCTAGTCATTTCTTGAGTAAGATTTGTATTAATACTTGCTAATTCTCGCTCATAGCTTTGTAGACTTTGATTAAATCGAGTAGAAATATCCACAAGCTTTGTCCCAATTTTTTGATTAGAGGAGAATATTTTGGCTAATTCTTCCTGATTTTGAGTAATTAACCTCTTGACTAGAGATGAATTCTCCACAAGATTTTCACCAACGGTTTCTATCTTGTTTCCATTGTCTTCTAGTCTTCTACTGACTCCATCTAATCTTTCTACCTGGAGTGATAAGCTATCTATACAACCCTCAAGTTGCCCTATCATCCCAGAAAATCTGTTGGCGAGCCCACCTATATTACTGCAAGCACTATTTAATGCTTTGGCCCCATCTATCATTACTCCAGCAACTTGATTGAAAATAGTTTTAAATTCTCGTGAACTATTGATTAAAAGCTCAGAATTTTCATGGACGATTTTAGCAAAAACCTCTCCTCCTGACTTAATCACCTTCTCGAATTCTTGTGTTGTTTGGTGAAGTTTATTGACATATTTAACAAAACTACGGGAATGTTCTTCTATAGCTGTTGTTAAGCTTTCTAACTTTGCACTCTGACTTTCAGAATGCTTATCAATAGCAGATGTTATGTTTGTACTTAGTTGATTTAATGATTTTTTTACTTCTTCATTTTGATTATCAGAAGAAGTATTGATAGTGTTTATTAATTCATCTATTTTTTCCGACTGATTTTGAGAGTGAAGATCAATGCTGTATTTAATTACCTTTACTAAATCGGTCATTAAAGTGCTAATTGTCTTCTGTAAATTTGGGGCTTCCTGTGAATTTGCGGCTTCCAAATAAATAACTTCTTTTTCACCAAATAAAGATTGAGTAATCACCTCACTAATATTAGTTAAATTCTTATTCAGTTTTTCTTCTCGCTCAATATCAATACTATTGAGAGCGTTTTCCTTTTGCTCTTCTAAAGTAGATACAGGAAAAAATACATTAAGAATTCCACTAAATAGAATTCCGAATAAACTGCTTACAAAGGCAATTGACATTGAGCCAGTTATATGAGCAATACTTGATTTAAGGTTTTCTATTGATTTGGCTAAATCTTCTGAATTACCCGTAGAAGATAGGGAGTCTTGTTGACTAAGAAAAAATAAACTTAAGGATATGCCTATAAAAGTTCCTAGTAAGCCCAGAGACAAGATTATATTAGGAAGACTTTGATAGTAATTTTTTTCTTTTTCCCAGTTAATAATATTTTCTTCCCTTATTTTTGTTCTCTTTAAATTTATCCATTTTTTTATAGCAATTATTGTAATAGTAAGTTGTACCAAAACAAACCCAACTAAGAAAAATTTAAACATCTTATTTATTTACTCCAATTTTGAATTATTATATACATTTTTTTTAGAGAGCGAAAAATTTCAGTTCTGTTTATGTATTTCTGGAGCATCATTATGCACCCAACGGCATATAGTTGAGTAATTGACTGATAAACCTGTCTCCAACATCATTTCGGATAAATCCCGGTAGCGAAGATACCATCGCACATTAAGTAAAATACTACTATCTATATATGGCAAATTTCAGTTAATTATATCACGAAAAACTTTTGCAAGTCCTCACCGAAATGTTAAAAACCTACCCTTATCAGTTAGTTGGTAGGGGGTAGAATCTCGGTGATAACTTGTTGATTGTTATCGCTAGTGACAACTAATTGATTGGTTTGAATATTGCCCACAGCGCGATCGCCAGTAGAATAAATAAAGGGTTCTATTTGTTCATAAATCACATTACCCTTAGCTTCAACTATTTGCTGAGGAATTGTCCAAATTAACTCAGTGGCATAGAGTTTAGCTTGGTTGCGGGGTGTCTCTCCTTGAACTCCAGCGCTAAGGTGGGCAATTTCTTTTTCTAAATCTACTTTTCCCAGATTGGCTGTAATAGTAACAGCTTCAGTTTGATGAACCAGTTGTACGGGGTTATCTGCGATAACTAAGCGTTGTTGATAATTCCAAATAATTGAGTTACTAGCAATTTGTACGGGAGGATTAAGAGAAACTAACTCGACATTTTGACTAAATTTTGCTTGATGATCATCTAGAAACACCTCTAAATGTTCTGCAACTACTTGGTCAGTAATTATCTCTCCTTGGTTGTAGCGCACTATTTGAAAAGGAGAATCAACGAGAAGTTGATTAGTGGTTAAATTCCAGGTTACTTGATTAGCTTGAAACTTGATAGGTTGTTCTGTGGTGTAACCAACAACTTCGTCTATTAACTCTAATTCTTGGCGATCGCTATAATATTTGGCTTGTTTAGCGGTAACATTAAGAGTAGGATGTTCACTAGAAATATTGTTTTCTAGAATCAAAAGATTTTGTTTTGGATACCAGCTCAACTTATCACCTCTGACTACAGTTCCATTGCGTACATCTTTAGCTACCACATTATTTTCTAGCAAAATCATTTCCCCATCGTTAATAATTTCTCCAGAATCTGCCGCCAAATAAATAATCATTTCTCCATCTTGGAAAAAATTGCCAGATATAGTCTCAAGTGTTGCCTGTTCGCGATCTGGACTATAATTAGTAGCCTCAGCTTTAATTTTCCAGAGAGTTTGTCCTTGGGAGTCAGCTTGTTCTAAAGTAGCATTAGACATATTGAGGCTACTTTCTTTATTTGTGTCAGGGGTTTGTGTGATGTTTTCTGAAGATGGGTTGTTAGTTTGACAAGCCGTAAGTATGAGAAGAACGAATAAAAGTAAAGATTTCTTGAACATAAATAAGCATTTTAAGGGAAAATAAAGTAATATCATTAACAAAAGTCAGGATTTAAGATGAGTGAAGATTATCAACGCCGTATGCAAAAACGGAAAGAGATCCAGGATCAGCGTATAGCTGCTTGTACTGAGGAAAAAGGCTTAGTCATTGTTAATACTGGTAATGGTAAAGGTAAAACTACAGCAGCTTTAGGGATGGTTGTACGTTCTCTAGGACATGGTTACCGAGTCGCTATTATTCAGTTTATCAAAGGCGCTTGGGAACCGGCAGAAAAAGCTGTATTAAATCAGTGGGAAAAACAATTAGATTTTTTAGCCACCGGAGAAGGCTTTACCTGGGAAACCCAAAGCCGAGAAAGAGACATTGCTAAAGCCACAGAAGGTTGGCAAAAGGCGAAAGAGTTTTTACAGAATCAGGACTATAAATTAATACTCCTAGATGAAATTAATGTGGCTTTAAAACTCGGTTATCTGGATTTACAAGATATCCTTCAAGAAATCGCCAATAAACCTCCTCAAACTCATGTAATTTTAACTGGTAGAGGCGCACCCCAAGAGTTAATTGATGCCGCAGACTTAGTTACTGAGATGAAATTAATTAAACATCCCCTCAAAGAACAAGGTATTAAAGCACAACCAGGAATAGAGTTTTAAGCTATTAGGCTATGAGTACTCTAACATTAAACCTTTCATCTCTAGTGGAGAAAATTAGCGATCGCGATTTAGAAATTCTCTCTCGTGACTAGAAGTTAGTTTGGCTGAAATCTTTGAGGATTAATATTTACTTGAGAAATATTAAACTCTAAAATTAAACAAGTAAAATAGAAAATGATAAATTAACTGGTCAACTAAGATTCGGTTGGCTTATCAAAAAATGAATGCGGCCTTTGATGTTATTGAACTAACGAAACTGCGCCAAGACTCAAATTTTGCTAGTCTTGATGGTAGTGGCTTCAGTGTAGTAGTGATTGATACTGGATTAGATTCTACACATTCTCTTTTAGCTGATAATTACATAACTGGTTTTGATTTTTTAACAGAAACTGAAGAAATCTTTGATGAAGATGGACATGGTACCCACGTTGCCGGAATTATCGGCGCCAGGGATCCAGAAATAGGTATCGCCCCGGAAGTTGGTATAATTGGTTTAAGGGTATTTGCTGAAAATGGTAATGGTTCCAATTTAAAAATAGATCAAGCTTTAGAATGGGTATTAGCCAATCAAGAAGAATATAATATTATCGCTGTGAATATCTCTAGCGGTAGTGGCTTCTATACCTCCTCATCAGAAATAACTAACGATCCCTTAAAAGAACAAATTGAGGAAGTAGAAGAAGCGGGAATTACTGTGGTTGCTGCCGCGGGAAATAATTATCAAGATAATCAAGAACCAAATATTGCTTTACCTGGTATTTATAGTACTGTGGCGGTGGGAGCTACTTGGCCTAATGACCAAAAACGCAGAATTAATTGGGTTGGAGGTACTATAGATTTTTCTACAGACACAGACCGTATTGTCAGTTTTAGCCAACGTTTAGATGCTGCCAATATGATGTTTGCTCCCGGTGCTGTGATTAAGAGTACCATACCTGAGGATCGTACTGGGAGAAAAAGCGGCACCAGTATGGCAACCCCTATGGTAACAGGTACTGTAGTTTTAATGCAACAAGCAGCCTTAGAATTTGGCGATCGCCTTTTAGAACCATACGAAATTGCTGATATTCTCCAGGATACTGCCGATACTATTTTTGATGGTGATGATGAAGATGATAATGTTGATAATACTCAACTTGAATATCCTCGTCTCAATACCTATGCTGCTGTCTCCCGAGTTAAAGCAAGATTAGAACAGGAATTTCTAGGGACTGACGATGCTGATTTAATTGAAGGTACTAGGGGTGATGATAAAATTCTCACCCTCAGAGGTAATGATACCCTCAAAGGTGCCCACGGTAATGATACTTTGATTGGTAGTGGTGGCAATGATCGCCTTTTTGGTAGTTATGGTCATGATATTCTCACTGGGGGGATGGGAAGCGATCGCTTTATCATTGCTTCTCCTCGCCAACAGCGCGATCGCATCCGTGATTTTAATCCCGATCAAGATCTGATTGTGATTTATGCCAATCAATTTCAACTAAATACTCCTCTGAGAGAATCTCTCCCTCCCGAATATTTTTCTCTTGGTAGTCAAGCCACTAATACTCAACAGCGTTTTCTCTATGAAGCTAATTCCGGTGAACTCCGTTTTGATGCTGATGGTAGTGATTCTCAATTTTCTCCCGTAACTATCGCTAGATTGCAGGGTGAGCCTGAATTTGACCACTTCCATCTTTTTGTGGTTTAAGTATTTATTTATAATTTTGTATCTAATTGTTGCGTTCTTTGTTAAACTATGTTAAGCTTTATATCAGAAGGGTTGACAGATTAACCTAAGTTAGTAACTCAATAGAGGTATAAACATGGAAGAGAAACAAGCTAAATTTGGATTTAACAACTTTGCAGAAACTTGGAATGGTCGTCTAGCCATGCTTGGTTTCACTATCGGAATTTTAACTGAACTATTAACCGGAAAAGGAATATTAGCTCAACTAGGTATCATGTAATTCACCTGTATCTAGTTGACAAACTTAATATAATAATTCCCTAGATTGTTAATCAAATCTAGGGTTTTTTTTATAGCAGTAGTTCGTGTTAACAATATTTAGGGTAGGATCAATTCTTTAACTCATTACTTATTACTTATTACTCATTACTCAAATAATTAGTAGCCTCTTCTACAGATAGAGGTTTAGCAAACAAAAAGCCTTGACCTTTTTGACAGCCTAACTGAAGTAAACATTCTACTTGACCCTCAGTTTCTATCCCTTCAGCAATTGTCTTTAATCCCAAGCTAGAAGCTAAATTAACAATGATGCCGATAATGTGCCTACTTTCGTGACTAGTTTCTGCATCTTTAACAAAACAACGATCAATTTTGAGAATATTAATGGGAAAACGATGTAAATAACTCAGAGAAGAATAACCAGTACCGAAATCATCAACAGATATTCTTAATTGTCTTTGTTGTAATTGTTGCAAAATGCTGATTGTAGTTTCAGTATCTTGCATTAACAAACTTTCAGTAATTTCTAATTTAATGCGATCGCGCCTTACCTTAGTTGTGGCAAAAATTTGATCAATTTCTTCGATTAGACGAGGATTATGAAATTGCTTAGGGGAAATATTAATACTCATTTGCAGATGTACATGTTGAGGAAATTGTTCATGCCACTGTTGCAACTGATAACAAGCTTGATGAAACACCCAAAAACCAAGAGGGATAATTAAACCAGTTTCTTCAGCAATCGTGATAAATTCTCCTGGTGATAGTACTCCTTCTGTAGGGTGCCGTAAACGTACTAAAGCTTCAAAACCTAAAATTTGGCGATTTTCCAAAGAAACAATTGGTTGATAAAAAAGTTCAAAATTATTGTCTTCTAAACCCTTACGCACATCTAATTCTCTATTTATACGTTTAAAGGCCATAGCCTGCATCTCGGGGTTAAAGATTGCGTAGTTATTCTTACTAATTTTTTTGGCGCGATGCAAAGCAATTTCCGCACCACTCAACAAATCTTTAGGAGAAAGATTAGCTGTATCACTGAACATAATACCCATACTTACTGTTATGTTTAAGTTAAAGTTCTCTTTAATAGAGATTGGCTTATTTAAACAAGAGTGAATTTTTTTAATGATACTAAGTATTTGTTTTAAACTTTTTACTCCTTCAAGTAAGATAGCAAATTCATCTCCTCGTAAACGTGAAATTATATAAGTTGGTTGTAAACAGAGTTTTAATTCATTAGCGATTTTTTGTAATAAAGTATCTCCCACACTATGTCCAAAAGCTTCATTAATTATCTTAAATTCATCTAAATTAAGTACTAGTACAGCAAAGTGATAATCTTGTTTTTCTTGAGCATTTTTACAAGCATATTCTAAATAAGATAAAAATAGAGTTCGATTAGGTAGACGAGTTAAAGGATCATAAAAAGTTAGGTGTTGTAGTTCTATTTCTGCCTGTTTGCGTGTAGTTATATCTTTTTCCATACCATCAAAACGTATGATTTTATGGTGTTTCTCATCGTAAATAGCCCACGCACGACAATCTAACCAGCAAATTCGATTATCGGCACAAATTATACGGTATTCAAAGTTGACTTCTGTTTTAGTATTTAATAGATTTAAATGATTATTAGCTATTTCTAGATCTTCTGGATGAACTATCTGAAACCACAACTGAGTATCTCTATAAAATTGTTGTGGAGAATAACCAGTAATTTTAGTTACTGCCCTATTAATAAATAATACACGAAAAGTTTCTGGTTCCAACGACCAAATTATATTATCAATACTGTTAAGAATACTGTTAAGACGTTGTTCACTGTCTTGAACTCTCACTTCAGCGGAGTGGCGATCGCTCACGTCTCGTAGAGAGATTAAATTAGCTGATTCACCTTGCCATTGCATTTTCTCAACGCGCATTTCAGCAGTTATTATTTTCCCATCTCGATGAATAATATCAATATCAGTACTTTTGTGATTAACTAGTGGTAATCCCAGGGTACGTTCTTGTATTTCTGAGAGGGAGCGACCAAATAGAGATAAAGTTTTTTGGTTGCTGTATAAAATTTGACCTTGATTATTGACCACCAGGAGACCGTCGGAAATATTATTAATTACTTTAGTTAAAAATTCTTCTTTAGCAGCAAGTTGTTTATAGAGTTTTTCTTGTTTTGTGATATCGTAGGCGACGCCAACTAAACCAATAATTTCTCCTATTGAATTTTGAACGGGAGTAAGTTGATGCTGAAAAATAGTGCCTTGATAATTCTGAATCCAAGTACAATTTTTACCAGCTAAAACCTCTTCAATCTTTGCTAACGCCTCTGGATAATCTTGATAAATAGTAAAAATTGAGAATCCTACTAGCTGATTTTGGTCAATATTTAGCGATTTTAGGGATTTTCCTCGGTAAATGGTGAATATACCTTCCCTATCGGTGGCATAGAGAATCATCGGTAAACTATTTACAGTCTTTTCTAATAATTCTTGAGTTTTCCGATAAGCTAATTCAGTCTCTCTCGTTTGGGTTATGTTTCTAGCTATTCCATAGATTAAACCCTCATCTAAGTTTAGATTAGCAGTCCACTGTAAAATTATTTCTCTTCCATCTTTGTGAAGATAGCGATTTTCAAAGTAAGTTATATTTATTCCTTCTGTTAATTTTGCCATTGCCTCTAAAGTAGTCGAGCGATCCTCAGGATGGACAAACTCTAAAAATGGCCTATTCATTAATTCTGCTTGAGTATACCCTAAAGTTTTTGACCAAGTTGGATTAAGTTTACAAAAGTAACCATCAAGATTAGCGATACAGCAGAGATCTTCAACTTTCATAAACAAGTTACTGCTATCTGCTTGTAGTTGTTTTTGTAGTTTTAATCCCTGATAAATAAATCTTATCACTAATATTATTACAATTATACCGAATATCACAAAAGTTACTTGGCTAGGGAAAATTAGTTGATTCTCTAATTCTCCCTGATTGGGTAATCTTGATAAATTTTCTGTGAACATGTTTAAAATAGTCTCATATCCCCATATATGCTCTTTTTTGATGACTATTACCACTAAATGAGCTAAGTTATAGCTAATGAGCATACTGAGTCATACTAGTAATAATAACCTTGTTAACAGTAAAATTGCTTAGTTTAAAGAAATTTAAAGATCTGAATTATCGACCCGATAGAACAGAACAGACCTTTTTTTATACTCTAACATAATTTATTCTTTCGTAGTTTTTTTGTCCCCAGGGTTAGTAACATTGAGTATAGTTAGTGTTGCTCAATCAATTGTCTGATTCTATTAACTCTAGCCAAGTTTGGATTTTGTCAATTAACCAGAGGCATTCATCTTTGGTTAAGGCATTACCAATTATCCAGGTATCAATATCGGTTTCTAAGACTATTTCATAAATGTAATCTTTTCTTTTTAAGTAAATTCCTTGTAAATCTTCTAAAGCGACTTCTTTATTTACATATACGATTCCTAGACTTTGGCGAATTATTTCTATTTTTTGCCTAGTCATATTGAGTTGAATATTTTCTTTATAAACAATTAATAATTTACTAAATAAGATCACAAAAGCTACTAGATGCAAACCAATAACCAATAAAAAAATCATTAAAGCTAAAGAAATAATAATTAAACTGAGAGGAGATATATTATAGAGTTCACCATAGATTTTGCCAAATATCTTTCTCTCTACTTGCCAAAAATCTGGATCGATGATTTTGCCTAAACGACGGTATCCTCCCTCTGGGAAAAAAACTTCTAACTTTTGGCTGGTTGTAACTAAACTAATTTTAGTATTTTGGGGTTTTTCGTGACCAGTGCTAGTAACTTTAATACGATAAGATTTTTTTAATTTGTCCTTCAGCAAATCTTGTAATGCTAATGATGCTGAGTTAAAGCGTAGGTTAACATCTAGGGTAACAGTTTTTTCTATCCAAGTAACTAAATCTGGTTTTAAATCAACTAATTGGGGAAGTTGAGGCAAATCAACAGGATATTTTCCCGTAGCTAGATGAATCAAAGTAGCGCCTAAAGCGTAAATATCAGTATTGGCTTCAGATTCCGAATTAAGATTGGATTCTGGATCTTGATAATCTTTGTTACTGGAAGTGATACTATCAAAAATCTCAAAATCTACTAGGTAAATTTCTTTGCTGTCGCTTTTAATTAGATTAGCAGGCTTAATATTGTTATGGATAATTGGGGGAGTTAATTGATGTAGATAATCTAATGTTTCTAAGACTTGAGTAGCTATGAAGCTAATTTCTTCTGTGGAGAATGTTTGATTAGTAGCGATTAATTCTTTTAAAGAAATGCCATGAATGTATTCTCTTACACAAACAAACCAAGGAAGCATATCAGCTTCATTAGTAAATTCAAAGTAATGAAGATAATTAGGTAGTCGAGGATGGTTTAGGGTTTTTAGTGTATCAATTTGATGTTGCCATATACTTAATTGTTGTATACGCATTTGAGAGTTCAAAGCCACTAATTTGAGAATTACTACATCATCAATAGATAAATCTGTAGCCAGCCAAGTTTGATAATCAAAAGAGGATGAATGTCCTAGCTGTTCTTCAAGTGTGTAACGCTTTTCTATGGTTTGCTGAGATTGAAACACGTTATTTGATGAGCTAATTTATTATAAATATATTTTACCCAAGTTTTTCCTATTTGCGATCATTTTATTTTAATGATTTGTTAATTTCTTTTATTTTATATGATTAGAATGGTTAGAATTGCAGGTTTATTAGGAGTAATGAGTAATTAGTAATGAGTAATAAGTAATTAGTAAAAGAATTGATCCTAACCACTTAAAAATTGATTTTCGCCTGTTGGCCTATTTCGTACTTTTTTAGGAGTGCTTTGATTTCAGTTTTAGGAAACAAAAATAGGCGCAAGCCAAACAGAGGGCGCAACTCAGACCCTCGCATCTTTACCCAAAGTTACTGGTGGAGGTTGAGTAATGAGTTTTGAAGTAAGGAGTAATGAGTAAAAGAATTGGTGTTAAACCCCTAGGAGACAAAGATTATAGAGAATTAACCATAAAGAACATTTTTCCTGAAAAATTAGTACATAAGTTCTGGTGGAAGATATGAGACAAGCCAAACAGAGGGCGCAAGCCTTGCGCCCCTACTACTGCGCATATTATTTTCGTATGAATAATTAATACAAATTCGTTCACAAAACCTCTTTACTCAGACCCTCGCATCTTTACCTAATGTTACTGGTGGATGAATAATGAGTTTTGAAGTCTTAAAGTAATAAGTTTTGAAGTAAGAAGTAATGAGTTAAAGAATTAATGCGATCGCCCTTAAAAATTGGTTGACCAAAAAGACATATTCAGTATTTTTGTTCTCCTGATGCTTTTCTTAAACGAAAGAGAAATGAACTTTTGACTCACTTTTTAAACTTTTTAGCCAACCAGGGAAGTATAGATAACAAAAATAAACAACTCATCGCCAAAAATAGAGGGAATATATCTCCACCGCTTAAAGCCTGTTGACCGCTTACTCCTAACCAAGTATAAGCCAAGCTGCCGGGAATAATCCCAATAAAAGTAGCTAAAGTATAGGGGAAAGCAGGAATAACGGTTAATCCGAAGAGAAAATTTACTAAATTAAAGGGAGAAATGGGCACAAAACGCACAATTAAAACGAATCTAAAGGGTTTTTTTGCCACAGCACTTTGGAATTTAGCCAGGATTTGATTATTTTGCCAACGCTGTTTACAGTAATCTCTCAAAAGATAGCGTGCCACCCAAAACGCACCTAAAGCCCCCAGGGTAGCCCCAATTACTGTACACAAAGTTCCCCACCACAAACCAAAGATTACACCGCCTATGAAGGTTAATAAGGTACCTGGGATGCCTAAAACTGTAAGAATAGCGTAGACTAAAATAAATATAGGTACAGTAGCGCTTTGATGGCTTTGTAAATATTCTAAAAGCAGGTCATAGTCCCAAATTATCTTCCCTGGACCTATAACTAGAAATAAAGATAGCAAGAATAAAACTATCCCTAAACCTAATTTAATAAAATTAATTTTCACCCTTTTTCTATTTGATTATCTAAAGCTTGTTTGGCTATTTTTGTTACATATAGAGTGACAGCAACGGTAGCGATAAAACCAATAATTCTAATCGCCCATTGTAAACCATCTGCCTGTTGAGTTCCGGCGCCTAAACTAGCTAAGTTTTTCCCCAGAGAACCGATATAAACATACATTACTGTCCCTGGCATCATACCAATCCAAGAAGCTACGACATAGTCTCTCAGGGAAACTTTAGTCAAGCTAAAAGCATAGTTGAGAAAAACAAAAGGGAAAATTGGTGATAATCTCGTTAAACCAACAATCTTCCATCCCTCTTTAGCTACGGCGGCATCTATGGCTTTAAACTTCGGTTTACTGTCAATTTGTTTAGCCACCCAACCTCTAGCTAAGTAACGACCAATTAAAAAGGCTGTGGTAGCACCCAGGGTTGAAGCAATAGAAACATAAATGGAACCTTGGACTACACCGAAGAGTACTCCTGCACCTAAAGTTAAAACCGCCCCAGAAATCAAGAAAACCGCTGAGACAACATAAATCCCAATAAAGGCGATCGCCGCCCACGGACCCAGATTTTGAATCCCAGCTAAAATTGATTGTAAACCTTGATTAATAAATTCAAACACGGCTAATTTTTTTCCAATAACAATAATTAAAACGATTACCGCTACTATAGCGAGAAACTTGATAATTTTTTGGCTCAATTTAGCAGATTTTTTCTTTCTTTTGATGATTTCCATCAGATTAATGATCCTCCACAACTAGAACCACTTCCTGCTGTACATCCATAGCAATAATTAGCTGTTTTAACTGTATTAATCACATCTAAATTATTTAAGTTCAATAATTTACTTACAGTTAGTTTTTCTCCTGCTGCTGTAAGAGATGGGACATTTTCCATTTGATTGAAATCACAATCATAAATATTCCCCAAATAGTCAATAGAAAGCTGAGAACGACACATTAACTTTTCTACATTGTTAGAGTTATGATGGTTAGCTAAAAATTCTATATATGGTAGATATAGTTCTTGTTTTTCTAAATATTGTTTAACTCTACCAATCGGTAAATTAGTGATGGTGAATAGGTGATTAAAAAGAATACCAAAGTTATCTTTTAGATAAGCTTTGTAATCTTGTTCTAATTTTATTTGATCGGGAGTAAGAGAGAAATTAACATCCCGAGGTAATTGAGGATTGTATACTAAGTCTATAGTTAACTCTGGGTTAGTTCCGTAACCTAGGTCATTGAGCATTTGTAGAGCTTTCATTGAACTATTATAAACTCCAGCTCCCCTTTGTTTATCCACATTATCTTCTAAATAACAGGGAAGAGAAGCCACAACTTTAAGTTTGTTTTGAGCAAAATATTCTGGTAAATCGGTAAACCCTTGACTGAAAAATATAGTTAAATTAGAGCGAACAATCACCTCTTTTTTGGCTTTAGTTGCTGTTTCTACTAGAGGACGAAAACCATAATTCATTTCTGGTGCTCCTCCTGTTAAATCTACTGTTTTAATCTGAGGAAATTTAGTAATTATTGTTTGTAGTTGACTACAAATTTCTGGGGATAGTTCTTCTGTCCTTTTTGGTCCAGCTTCTACATGACAATGAGTACAAGCTAAGTTACACTTTTTCCCTAAGTTAATTTGTAGGGTAGTAATTCTATCTTTGGTAATTGGACTATCTAGTTTTTCTTGAAAGGGAGTAAAATTAACAGTTGATTGAATCATATTCTTTCCTTAATTATCAATAAGAGGGAATAGGGGAGCTCCGGGAGCAGGGGGAGAGGGGGAGCTCCGGGAGAGGGGGAGAGGGGGAGCTCCGGGAGAGGGGGAGAGGGGAAGAGGGGAAGAGGGTGAGAAAAGTAAGAGAATTGCCTTACTCATATCTTGCACGCAAATACAAAAGTACAGAAATTTGCCAACAGGCTCCGAATCAATTTTTAAGCGCGATCGCATTAATTCTTTAACTCATTACTCATTACTTCAAAACTCATTACTCATTACTTCAAAACTCATTACTTCAAAACTCATTACTCATTACTCATGTTTGGTGCGTTACGGGCTTCGCCCTAACACACCCTACTAATACTACTAATACTAATACTGAAACCTAAAACCTGACACCTGATACCTTAACAACAGGGATCTGAAGTGCAACATTCAGTATCTGAATTATCACTAGTCATATTGTAATCAGCACCTTTAGTAGCTTTAGGAGAGCGAATTGCTTTAGAGTTACAGTTAAACTCTGGCGCTAATTCTAGGGGAATATCTTGATAAGGAGGTACAGGTATAATATCTTGATGGTATGGACCTTGGGGATTAGTAAGAATATTGTAGGTTTTATCGCAGACGGCCATTCTTTCCCCACGACAGAGAATATGTCCGTCGTCATCTCGTACCTGTTGCCAGGGTCCACGATAAATAACTGCTTGGTTACGATCTAAACAAGGACCTTCTTTTCCTTTGAAGGCACGAATAGTCAGGGAACGAAATTCGATACCATTGACTATTTGCCAAGGTTCTTCTTGACGTTGTAAGATTTCTATACCATAGAAGCCTGCTTCTGCGAACATTTCGAGAAATACATCTTCGCGAAAAGCTCCAGCAATGCAACCACTCCATAAATCAGGATCATTGAGGATTTCTGGAGTAGGATCCTGATCACAAACTATATCAGAAATAACGGCTCTACCACCTTTTTTCAGGACACGATGAATTTCGACAAATAGCTTTTGTTTGTCTTGGGGATTAACTAGGTTAAGTACACAGTTAGATACAACTACATCAACGCTATTGTCAGGAATTAGGGGCTTTTCTTGGCGCAGGCGATCGCAAAAAGCATTAAATTCTCCCCAAGCTTCTACAGAGGTAATCGGTTCGGTTTTTAGTCTTTTGTCTACGGCGGCTAAGTCTAGTTGTAAATCTTGGATTTTGCCTTTTAAAAATTGAGTGTTAGCATAACCCAATTTTTCGCTAATTTCTTGTTGATACTTAGTTGCTAATTGCAACATAGCATCGTTAAAATCTACACCAATAACCTTACCTTGGGCACCGACTTTTTGTGCTAGTATATAGCAGTTTTTTCCAGCACCGGAACCCAAATCAACAACAGTTTCCCCCTGATTAACATAGCGAGTGGGATCTCCACAACCGTAGTCTTTAGCGATAATCTCATCTGGTAAGATTTTTAAATAGTCATGATCATATTCAGTAGGACAACACAACGAGGGTTGATGTTCTTGGGCACCTTGTTGATATCTAGTTAAAACTGCTTGTTCTTGATCGAGGTAGTTAGGTACTTGAGTCACGAATTAATCACGCTCCTAATCATTACTTGTTTACTAACCTATAATTATATTTAAAACAGTAAATCTGAGTTTCTCCTGAGAATTAGGGAAAATTTTGCTAAAAAAAAAGACACTTTTGATACTGAGCAGCGAAAGTAATCATTTTGTATTAAATTTTACTGAGTATGTAATATAAAAATGCGGCTAAAGTAATTGAGGGTCGGGCGCACTCGCCTAGGACTTAGATCTTGCATCTTTACCTAATGTTACTGGTGGATGAATAATGAGTTTTGAAGTAATGAGTAACGAGTTTTGAAGTAAGAAGTCTTGAAGTCTTGAAGTAAGAAGTTATGAGTTTTTGAGTAATGAGTAATGAGTAATGAGTTAGAGAATTAATGCTAAATGCTTAAAAATTGGTTGATCGAGTGCAAGATCTTAGGCTAGAGAGAAATGAACTTTTTCTGAGGTTAATTTAGTACTTATGTACTGGTGAAAGATGTGAGTAGGAGCGAGATCTCGCACTTGCTCGTTGTTAAATGTATGCTTAATATTAGAGATGGTATAATAGCGATGAATAGTTTAATTATTTATTAAGCAATAGACGCATTAAAACTGAATATTATCAAATTAACTAAAAAACTGATATTCCTCTCTGTTCCCTGTTCCTTAGACCAAAGCACGCAAATACAAAAGTGTGTAAGAGCAAAAAAAAGAGGCGATCGCCCCTTGTAGAGAAATTATTCAATAAGATTTGATCGCCCTTCTGGTAATTACTAGTTATCTAATTGAGCAGTTTTAACGACAAAATCAAGAATATTATCGCCTCTTTGGACAGTAACCTTGATATTTTTATCAACTCCTGCTTCTTCCACTAGAGATTGTAATTGAGTACCATCAGTGATTTTTTGATTATCAACCTTGAGAATTACATCTCCCATACGTATACCTGCGGCGGCGGCGGGTGTCTCAGGAATAACTCGGACCACTAAAACTCCAGATACTTCGGGAATTAAAAAAGGAGAATTAGGATCTTGATTATTTTTTCTAGCTATTTCCGGGGTAAGAGTGATCATCTGTACACCAATATAGGGATGAGCCACTTTTTGACCACTAGCTAAGATATCTTGTAACTCTTTAGCTTTGTTAATGGGAATAGCAAAGCCTATACCATTAGCATCAGCGCGAATAGCGGTATTTATCCCAATAACTTCACCAGCAGAATTAAGCAGAGGACCTCCTGAGTTACCAGGGTTAATAGCTGCATCAGTTTGAATAAAATCAATCCGTTTATCAGGAATACCTACGGAAGCGCTAGGACGATCCAAAGTACTAATAATCCCGAGGGTAACAGTATTATTTAAACCCACTGGGTTACCCACAGCGATCGCCCAATCACCCACGTTAATACTCTCAGAATCTCCTAAGGGAGCAATTGGTAAATCATTACCTTGAGGCTCAATTTTTACTACGGCTAAATCGGTAATTTCGTCACTACCTTTTACTTCTCCTTCAAAGGTTCTACCATCTTTGAGAGTGACAATTACCCGATCTGCTTTGTCAACTACGTGAGCATTAGTTAGTATTATCCCTTCCTTATCAACGATAAATCCTGATCCTTGACCTGCGACCCTTTGCTGATCCGGGATTTGTTGGGAAAATTGATTCCCAAAAAAGTCTTGAAAAAATGGGTCTTCTAACATAGGATTGAGACGACGAGTCACAACTCTCTCGGTATCAATTCTAACTACAGCAGGACCAGTTAATTCTACAGCTTGTGACACAAAACTATTAGTATTAGTAGTATTTAAAGCGATTAACTCGTTTGAGTTTGTAGGACTGAGATTCACCGAATCAACGCTGGTGTCAGCAAAGGAGGAGAGGACTCTTACACTGCCAAAAGAAAGAGACACACCGACAATCAATGCTACTAAATGACTAGTAACAGAACGTAACAAATTTTTCTTAAATTTCACAATTCACCTCAACTAAAATAAGTAGCCCTAAAAGATGTAAAATTAGCTATAGAAACACAGAGGAAATAAACACTTTGACTCTATCTTACGCTATTGATTTTGGTACCACAAATACGGTTATTACCCGTTGGAATTCGGTAAATCAGCAATCTGAGTTAGTTAGTCTCCCGAAAGTCTCTACTCAAATTGGTAATAATCTTGCTTTGATACCTAGTTTACTTTATATACAAGACGCTCAAACAGAAAAAGTGTTCCTAGGGGAAGTAGTTAGAAATAAACGCTTAGACGTAAAAAATGACCCACGCTTCTTTGCTAGTTTCAAAAGAGGCATCGGCGCAAGTATACAAGGTTTTTTACCAGAAATAGATCAAACCAAAATTACTTTTGAAAAATTGGGTAGTTGGTTTTTTCGAGAAATTCTCCAAGGGTTAGAAAATCAAATTGGTGAAACTCCTCAATCTGTAGTACTAACCGTACCTGTAGATAGTTTTGAGAGTTATCGCCACTGGTTAACTGGTCTTTGTCAAGAGTGGTCGATTGATGAGATTAAAATTATTGATGAACCTACGGCGGCAGCTTTGGGTTATGGTACAGGAGAAGCGGAGACTGTACTAGTAGTTGATTTCGGTGGAGGTACGGCAGATTTCTCTCTGGTTGAGTTAGATAATCAGTCTAATAAAACTAAAACTTCTGGTTTTATTCTGAAATTGGGGGGCAAGTTTCTGGGAAAAAATCCCCGACAAAAAGAGAGAAAAGCGAGAGTTTTAGCTAAAGTAGGTAAAAATTTGGGAGGTAATGATTTAGATGCTTGGTTAGTTGACTATTTTGCGGAAAATCAAGGATTACCTCAGTCAAGTTTAATTAATCGTCTCTGTGAACGTCTGAAAATTAAACTATCTCAACAGGAAAATGCTACTGAAGTTTATTTTGATGATTTAACTTTGACTAGTTATGAGTTAAGTTTGGATAGAAAAACTTTTGAATCTATTTTGGCAGAACATGAGTTTTTTAGTCAATTAGATGAATTGATGAATCAAATTTTACAACAGGCAAGAGGTAATGGAATTAATAAAAATAAAATTGATGCTGTATTGCTTGTAGGGGGAACCGCACAAATACCCGCAGTAAAAACCTGGATTGAAAAGTATTTTCCTCTAGAAAAAATAAAAGGCGATCGCCCCTTTGATGCTATAGCTAGTGGCGCTTTACAATTAACTCAAGGGGTTAAGGTTATTGATTTTCTCTACCATAGTTACGGGATTCGTTACTGGAATCGTCAAACTCAAGCCCATAGTTGGCAACCTCTGATTAGAAGTGGTCAACCCTATCCTATGACTCAACCACAAGAGTTGATTTTAGGGGCTTCTGTAGCTAATCAGCCAAGTGTTGAACTAATTATCGGAGAATTAGGGGCAGATACTGGGGCTACTGAAGTTTATTTTGATGGCAATCGTCTGATTACTCGTTCTTTAGGACCAGGAGAAACCCAAGTACAACCTCTAAATGATAAACCAGGTGCTACTACTATTGCTCAATTAGATCCCTTGGGCAATCCGGGGAGCGATCGCCTGAAACTAAAGTTTTCGGTGGATGAACAACGTTTTCTCCGCATCACTGTAGAAGATTTATTAACTGATAAAACTCTTCTTGCTAACCAAATTGTTGCCCAACTTAGTTAATATTTATATTATATATATTGGAGGTAATTAGTATTAAATTATGTTGAATCTTGACCAAATTAACCCAGATATTTTAACTAAGATAGTCTGGGCTGACTACCGAGTAGCTGTCTTATTTTGCGTGGTTGTTCCCCTGATTTTGATTCTCTGGGCTTTACGCAAAAGAGTAGAATCTATTAGCAGTCTTTTAATTATCTATTGGCGGGTTTCGAGTTTGTTAATGATAACTGTATATTTGATGATCGCCTCTTTTCCTTTTAGCTTTTTAACAGGTTTATTTGCTCGCATATTAATACCTGTTTCTCTCTGGTTTTGGGTTGATTTAAATGAAGAAATCGGTGATTTACGTCAAAGTTTACTTAAATTACTCTTTACTGCCTGGCGTTGGGCTGTAACTGTTTATTGTACTATTGGAGTGCTATTTTCTCTACCCTTCGTAAGTTGTGCCTTTAAATCAGCATCTGTGATTAAAGAAACTAGTTATTGTCGCGTTTGGCTAGAAGCACCCTGGGGTTACAAGGCTTATTTGCACCCTGAGGGGGATCCGGGCGTGTTAGGGTTTTTTGGGGTCATGGGTTTAGTTGTGTATATTCTCTATTTACTGTATTTTGTAGTAATAAGATTGGGTAAACAAGGACGTTCAGCATTAGAACCATAATTTTATCGTAACCGTTCAGGGGGGCGATCGCTAATCAAGAGAATAATAAAGAAATTGAGAACAAAGAGGCGATCGTCATTAAAAATAATATAATGTTATCTTAAAAAGAAATTTGAAAAACTAGGAGTTTAAATGATAGTCAACAGTCAACTATTCTGCATAGATCCTCAATATTTAGAAGATTTAGCTGCTAAGAATCGAGAAAGTTATGCTCAAGCTGAGCCTTTTCCTCATATTATCATCGATGATTTTCTTCCTTCAGCAGTTTTAGAAGAAATTCTTAGGGAATTTCCTAAACCAGGAGATATTGATTGGCAAAGCTTTGATCTTAAAACTGAAAAAAAACTGGCATCTACCTCTGAATTACAAATAGGTGAAAAAACCCGGATGTTGCTTTATCAGTTGAATTCTAGTACCTTTATTGATTTTTTAGAAAAGTTAACTGGTATTGATGGCATAATTCCTGATCCTCATTTTGTAGGTGGTGGTTTGCATCAAATTGTACCTGGAGGATATTTAAAAGTTCATGCTGATTTTAATCGTCACACACGTTTAAAACTAGATCGTCGTCTTAATTTACTAATTTACTTAAATAAAGACTGGAAAGAAGAATATGGTGGTCATTTTCAACTCTGGGATAGGGAGATGAAAAACTGCTATAGTAAAGTTCTTCCTATTTTTAATAGATGTGTTATATTTAGTACCACTGATTTTTCCTATCATGGTCATCCAGACCCTCTCACTTGTCCTGAAGGTATGAGTCGTAAATCTTTAGCCTTATATTACTATAGTAACGGCCGTCCAGCGGAAGAAGTTTCAGGCAGCCATACAACTTTGTTTAAAGCTAGAGAAGGTGAAGATATTAAAGTTAAAAAGTCTTTTTCGGAAAACTCTAAAACTGTAATCAAAAAGTTAATTCCTCCTATAATTATTGATCTGAAAAACTCAATTAGTGGCAAAAAATAATAGAGTCAAATAGTTTTGCTATTTTTAGCTAATATTAATCCTTAACTAAACTAAGTTTATAGTTAGGGATTTTTTGTTAAAATGGTAGATATAGCAAGCTCGCAAATAGATGTTTACAGTTATTATGAAAAGCCCCCCGAGTTTGCGGGGGGTTGGGGGGAAAAGTTTATCTAAATATTGTTAACACTACAACGCTCATTGCTATATATAAATTATGCCATAAATAAAACTTATGACAGATAAAGGAACAACCACCAAGATCACTGATGGAGGGCGCATTGTCATTCCGGCAGAATATCGTCGCGCTTTAGCCCTTAATACAGGGGATGACGTTATTCTCACCCTCGAAGAAGGAACCATCCGCATTTTACCCCGAACCGAAGCCTTACGTCGCGCTCAAGAAATCGTCACCCGTTACACGAAAAATCAGGAATTAGCCACTGAATTGATTGAAGAACGTCGGATTGAAGCAGAAAATGAGTAATTATGTCCTTGATGCTTCTGCTGTCCTTGCTGTTCTTAATCAAGAACCAGGAAACAAGCGCGTTAGTGAAATTTTAGCGGCGTCTGTTATTAGTGCGGTTAACCTCAGTGAAACCATCGCCAAACTTATCGAAAAAAATGTCCCAGAACCAGAAATTAAATTAGTGCTTTCTTATCTCAATCTTGAGGTCATTCCCTTTGATGAGCCATTAGCTTTATGTTGCGCCCGTCTGCGTCCTCTCACTCGTCATTTAGGCTTATCTTTAGGGGATAGGGCTTGTTTAGGTTAGCTCAACACCTAAATTATACCGCAGTCACCACGGACAAAGCTTGGGGAAAATTAAACATCGGCATTTCTATCGAAGTTGTTCGTTGAATTTCTCCCATTTGACCTCAGAGTTTGAACGCAGATGTTATCATATAACATAATACTCAATCCAGTTTTCAAAACATCTTAATATAAAAATATGAAAACAACTTTAAGTCTTATTGCAGCAATTCTGATGACAGGTTGGATAGTTAGTATTGCTATTTTTTCCATTCAAAATATTCAACCAGTAACTATTAAATTTCTTTTCTTAGAATCAATTCAGATGCCAGTGGGAGTTTTACTTTCTTTGTGTGTAGGTTTTGGCATCCTGATTGGTTCTATTTTACCCCTACTTTTTAGAAGGGGTAGCCGGATTTAATCATCCTACTAGGTTAAGTCAGGGAACACTGCTTGGACGGCAGGATGAATTAATGAGTGATTATGGACATTTAAACCCTGTCCTAAAACAGGATCCACTTTTAAAGCTTTTAAACCATGATTAGCAAGTTTAACAACATAGGGTAGGGTACTATTATTTAACGCTTGAGTAGCTGTCCAGGGAACCGCACCAGGCATATTAGGTACACCAAAATGAAGTACACCTTCTTCTACGTAGGTAGGAGAGCTATGGGAAGTAGTTTTCATAGTTTCAATACAACCACCTTGATCTACAGCAACATCAATAATGACTGAACCGTCGTGCATTTGTTTAACTAAATCTCGATTAACTAATATGGGTGCTTTACGTCCTAAAATTAAGACAGCACCAATGAGTAAATCTGCTTGAGGAACTACTCGTTCAATTTGAGCTGAGTTACTATACAGTAATTCTACACGGGAACCGAAGATAGTCTCTAAATATGCTAAACGCTCCACATTTACATCAAGAATTGATACTTTTGCACCCATACCTACAGCAATTCTAGCCGCTTCTGTACCAACTACCCCACCGCCAAGGATAACTACTTGTCCAGGTCGCACACCAGGAAAACCCCCGAGAAGAACTCCTCTACCTCCTTGTTGTTTTTCTAAATAGCGGGCGCCAAATTGAATGGAGAGTCGTCCGGCAATAATACTCATAGGAGTCAGGAGGGGGAGTCTTCCATCAGCTAGGGTGACTGTTTCATAGGCGATAGCGCTGACTCCTGATTTAATTAATGCTTCTGTGAGGTTGCGGTCTGCGGCTAGATGTAAATAGGTAAATAGTAGTTGTTCTGACCGTAAAAACTGATATTCTGCCTTTAGGGGTTCTTTTACTTTGACGACTAGTTCCTGAGACCAGGCTTCTTTTTGATTGACAATAGTAGCTCCTGAGGTTTCATAGTCCCTATCAGTAAAACCTGCACCTACTCCAGCACCTGTTTCTACATAAACTTGGTGCTTTTGTTCTGTAAGTGTTCTTACACTACTAGGAGTTAAGCCTACTCTAAATTCTTGGTCTTTAATTTCTTTGGGAACACCTATTTCCATATTTATCCTCACAATAATTTGATTTAAACAGCCTTAGTGCGATCTCTTTTTTCCCCTGATGATTGACGGGTAAATAGTCTAAAGTAAATGGATACCCAAAACTCTTTCCAGGGGAAGGTAACAAAAGTTAAGGGATTTACTGTAACTATGATATTGCGTATATCTCGTTTAGCTAAATTAATGATTTGTTTTGCTACCCAATCTGGAGACATAATGCCTATGGGATTAAGATTACTTTTAAAGGGTCCTAAAATTAATTTACGGATGACACAGGGGGAGTCGAGACGACGTAGAGTGATTAAATCCCCTAGGGTGCGTTTACTTAATTCATACAGAGGGCTAAAGGCGGGAGAAGCTTCAGCTTCTGAGGTATTCATCCAGACTTCTTTTTTGGCTTTGTCTTCGTTGGTGGTGATGGTTGTTAGAAATAACTCTAGCAGTCGCCAACTAGAAAAAGCATTGACTTCATAAGAATTGGCGATCGCCTCTGGGGTTCTCTGTGCGTGTACATTGATTCCATGATTAATTATCAGTATATCTATCTTAGCTAATTCGGAAGTTAATTCTTCCTCAGCACCAACTCCCCAGGTAATAGTTTTTATGGGGAGTTTTTCTGTACCAACGGTAATGGTTATTTCTTGGTTTTTTGAAGTTAGGGCGATAACTTTGGCACCTTCTTGGGTAAGTTGTTTTAACAAAGCTTGACCTAAACTACCGGAGGCGCCTGTAACGGCGATAGTTTTGCCTTTGAGAGAAAGTGCTGTACCCATAATTTTATCTACTAGAGTAAAAGTACCCGAATAATAAGCTTTTTGGTTATCAAAATGATGACGCCAATGATAGGGGCGATTTACGAACCAGTCTCCCGGTAGACTGTTAAAAGCTCCTGGACGATGAGTTATATCTGTAATCTCATCTGCTAGAGGAATCCCACTCCCTCGGGCGATCGCCCCTAGGAGGAAACTGAGACTATAAATACATCCTACCCAAGCGGTCCAATCATAAGTCAATGATAACTTGCTAGTTAGCCAAACTGGAATCAAACTCAACAACAACATTACTATAGATTCTGGTAAATCATTGTACCATTGGGCCTTGCGGTAAATAGTTTCACTGACTACCGATAAATCTGGACGAAAAACGCGGTGATGCCAAGCGTGTAGGCGATATAGGGGTGTCCAGTAATGGGCTAAAAAATGATATACATCTCTGACTAATTCTACCCAAACCACTGCGGCTAATGAAATGATCACCATTTCAAGACTATTGCTCAGCATAATTAGCGATAATTACTCCCTTTCTTCTGGTTATAGTTATTTATCTCATTTAATCTTACTGAAAATTCAGCAAAAAATTTGCTCTAAGTTAGAGTAAAAACTTTTAGTTAAATTCTGAAAAAAGTAAGTAAAATATATTTGCCCTTATTTTTAAAGCTCAAACTTAAGGAATTTACCATGATTCGCAAATTAGCTCAAACTGCCTTGATTACAGTAGCTCTAGCTACCGCAGGGATAGCTCCTCTATCATCTCTAGCTCAAAATACCTCTTCTGTTCAGTTTCAACCAGGTAGTGACAACGCAAGTGTAAACGGCACAATCACTGGTCAGGAATATGTTGACTATGTACTTTCGGCGAAGAAAGGTCAGACCATGGCCGTTGCCCTGACTATTGATGGTACCAATGGAGATGGTAATGCTTTTTTTAACATTTTACCTCCCGGTAGTGATGGTGAAGCGATTTTCAATGGTTCAAGTAGTCCTGAGAGATATGGTGAAGTGAGTTTGCCAGAAGATGGGGAGTATACTATTCGAGTTTATCTGATGGGGAATGACCAAGATACTGGTAAGACAGTGGGTTATACTGTTTCAGTAACCATTCGTTAAATAAGTTTGTAGTAGGGCTTTAGCCCTATCAACTTGTAGTTGAGTAATGAGTTTTGAAGTAATGAGTTTGAAGTAATGAGTTTGAAGTCTTGAAGTGAAAGAAGTTTTGAAGCAGCATTAGTAGGGTGTGTTAGGGCGCAGCCCGTAACGCACCATAATGAGTTTTGAAGTAATGAGTTTTGAAGTAATGAGTTTTGAAGTAATGAGTTTTGAAGTAATGAGTAAGAAGGTAGCCTGTAGGTTGGGCCCTTGTCACGAAACCCAACATTATATTAGTAGTTGTAGTGGCTGAATTTTGAAGTAATGAGTATTAGCACTTGTAGTAGAAATAAAAAGGGCGCAAGCCTTGCGCCCCTACTACACCAATAACTTTTGGAAAACAAGTCTGAGAAAAGCGAATGCGCCTGATTTTGTCGGGTGTGTATTACTCAGATCTTGCATCTTTATCACTCATTTACTTGTGGTGGTTGAGTCTTGAAGTAATGAGTCTGTAGGTTGGGTTAAACAAAGTGCAACCCAACACAAATATAATGGGAGATAATAAGTAGATTGTTGGGTTTCGTAACCTCAACCCAACCTACAAAATCTCAAAACAAGCTTGACAAGCATACGGCAATGCCGTATATAATGGGGCTATGCAGACTGTTGTTGAAATGCCCGAATTTATAAGATGTGCTAAGAAATTAGGCATATCCGATGATGAGCGTCTTGGCATTATTGATCTAATTGCGGCCAATCCAGATTTAGGCGAGGAAATAGTCGGTACAGGTGGCATGAGAAAAGTGCGTGTAGCTGCCAAAGGTAAGGGAAAAAGCGGAGGATACCGTGTTATTACTTTTTTTAGCGGCGTTGATATACCTGTATTTCTGGTGACTGTTTATGCAAAAAGCCAGAAAGAAAACATTACGGACAAAGAAAAGAAGATCCTGAAAACTTTGTCTACTAGTCTTATTGAAATAGAGAGGAGGAAAAAGATATGAGCGAATTAGGTGAAAGTCTTATCAAAGGAATGGAAGAAGCCCTTGCCTTTGCCAAAGGTGAAGACAACGGCGCTGTTGTTCATATCCCTGAAGAAATTAATGTCCGGCGTATCCGTAAAAAGCTGAATATGAGTCAGAAAGCCTTTGCTGATTATTTTGGGGTTTCGGTCAGAACCGTTCAGGATTGGGAGCAAGGTCGCCGTGTGCCATCGGGTGCATCAAAGAATTTTCTGTTTGTTATCGATCGAGAGCCAGAAGCAGTTCGTAGGGCTTTAACCAGGTATCCTTCTTGACACTCCCCCCGCTAAGTCTGTAGGTTGGGTTAAACAAAGTGCAACCCAACACAAATATAATGGGAGATAATAAGTAGATTGTTGGGTTTCGTAACCTCAACCCAACCTACAAAATCTGGTTGGGGTTGAGTTTTGAAGTTTTGAAGTTTTGAAGTTTTGAAGTTTTGGAGTTAAAGAATTAATGCTCAACTGTTATCTTCTAAGTATTGTTGAAGTAAATTGTTTATAGCTTTATGTGCTAGTATTTCTTAGAGCTTCAAGTTCTACATCAAATATAAACTATAATTTTTAACCGACTTTGTATTAAGGTGTATATTGTCTAGATAAAATTTAACTTGTATTAATATCTTCAATACGACTTCCCAACCGTTTCAAAACCTTCAACACATCATAAAGTTCATTTTGTAAAGGTAACAGAGAAAAAACACGAGAGATATCATATTGAGGTGTTCCTTGGCGATTCAACTTGAGAAAAAAGAACTCGCCTCCATTGGTAATCATCCCAAATACAGATTTTTCTAATTCAGGATTGGCCATCATATAGGCTAAAGTTTGAGGAATGGCCATATCCAGATTAACCTCTGTTCCCTTTGACTCTAAAACAGCTATCCACAAACTCTGAGACAGTACTAAAAAATCAATTCTTCCTCGCAAAATTTCTTCAGACACTTCACTAGTTGGCATAGAAGTACTTACTTCAACGGCGACTTCTCCCTGCATTCTAAATGGAGGATCATAAAATCCAGCTAACTCCAGTAAAGGTGATAAAACGAGTAGATTAACTAACCCTTCTGCTAAACTTCCATTAGCGCGATGATAGCGATATCGGGATTTAATTCTATCTAATACTGCTGTTTCTGAATCAGTTAAATTCTCTAATCCCTCTTGCCATTCTAGAAAGAAGTTAACATCAGCAGTACGTACTAAATTAAATTGCCGTTCAGCTTCACCAATGGTTTTAATTTTTTGAGTAATCGCTGTTTGGGACATAGTGATAGAAAACTTAATCAAATTTTTTAAAACTATTTTTCTTCAAAAATAAAAAGCTTATCAACCATATTACTAACATTTGGGTTTTTAGATTGCATATAAATCAGCCATTCCCAAGATATCCATTCTCTAATGGTTATATAATTTTCGTGAATATACTCTATCCATTCAGAATGAAAAATAATTGATTCACATTGACTGTATTCAAGTGAGTCAAAACGGTAGAGAGGTTTTCGAGATTCAAAATATTTATCAACTATCCGCGGCATCGCCTTTTCTAAATCATTTCCTCTCCCTCTATTAACATTTTCTTTCCTTAATTCTTCTTCTAAAAAAGGACAGAGAAGACGATAAGGAACATATTTTGCTAAGTACTTAATAATATTATCTAAGGGTTTAGACTGAATATTATCTCGTAAAACTTTTTTATCTTTGTCCGTAAATTTTAAAATTGGTTCTTTAATTTCAAGGTTTAAAGAATCAAGCTTTTGAATAATTTGATCTTGTGTACCAAAAGATAGTTTAAAATAAATGTGAGGATACCAAGCGTTAACTAACATTTCTACAACTATCTCTTCAAAACTAATTTCAGAAAATAGCTCAAAATCTTTTTGTTTTAAAATATCTAATAGAGAAATAAAGTAAAGATATTTATATGAATTAGTTGTTTCTGCGAATAGATATGATAATGCAGAAATATTTAAACTATCAGATTGAGGAAGTTTAAAATTACGAGCTTCATTATTACTCACTAAATCACCTATGAACTAAATTATCAAAATTGTTTTAATCTAAGATTGTATATAAAATGTTTCTAACTTTTTTTTCTGGCATTTGAGAAAATGAGTTTGGGCATATACTTATATAATTTCACAAAATCTTACTTAATCTACAATTTTACTGAAAAATTTAAAATGTGTGAAATAAATATAAATTTCTTGGTAAATTCTTCTATGGCGATCGCAAAATTATCTCGGTTAATTTCGCTAATATCGCTTGACGACTTGGCTCATCCTTAGGCATTATATCTAAAATTTCTTGAACACGTTGTTCTATTTCAATATCTTTACTATTATCAAGCCATAGCATTTGATGAGTTTCTTTCCCATCAGGACGAGTTACAGTAATCCGTCTAGCCTCAAATCTTCTATCATCTTTAGCTGCTACATCTTTCTGTAAAGCTTCTAAATTCTTAAATCTTCTGGCGATATCTGATAACTTAATCTCAAATGCTGTAACTTCCTCATCTTTCCAAGAAGTAGGGGGTTTATCCCCAATCACCATTACTAAAGCTTCTAACCATTCACTATCAGATTTATCCTCATCAATAGCTGCTTGTACAAAACTTCTTAAATTGCGCTCTACACATTGACCTACTAATAATTTAGCTCTTAATCTTAAATCTTCTCGCAGTTGCTTTTCATTACTTCTAATTCCAAAAGCTTCATAGAGTAAGCTTTGACATTCACTTAATAACTTCTCGTAGGCGGTATGAATTTCTCGTAAAGCTTGAACTAATTTGTTACGTAAATTTTTGGCTATTGCACTTTCATCACCTTCTTCTGTTCCAATTGGCGATAAATTACAAGCTAGAGGAAGTTGAGTAAAAATTAATTCATCAGGTTCCACGGTTTCCTGTAAGGCTTTGAGCACCTTTAATGCTTCTTGACTAAGTCTTTTAGTTTGCTTAGTATAAGCTGGTAGCTTTTTAACAAATTGATACAGGGGAGTCACCACCGTTAATAAAGTTGCGTTTCTCAGTTTCCTGGCTTTTTTTAAATTAGGATTGCGTAGAATAGACTCTAACTCCTTAAAAACCTCTGAACGTAAACCTACCACCTCAAAATACTTAACAGCAAAGCGAGAAGGGCTAAATACAGTTGAAAAATATTTACTCATTACTGCTAAAACTTGCTCATTTGATTAGCTAAATAGTCATAATGGATAATTTTTAGTTGGTTGACAATTAGGGACAAGGGGATAATTGAGACATAATTACTGTGTTTTCCCCCTTGATGATAAGTCGTTTAGTGCGCTACAAGAGAAAGTCTCGACAACTATTGTTTAGCAATGATATATTATTAATACCGAACAGGCTTGTTGATGATGGTGATAAAAAAATCTAATACCCTAAGTTATGTCAAAGCATTGC